>JBJTRD010000429.1:0-2703 GCA_046075945.1 Flavobacteriales bacterium | reverse complement strand
GAAGCATCGACACCGGTAACATTCAAGCCCAGCACCTTGTAGCTCTCCAGCACATCGTGAAATTCGTTCTTGCGCAGCAGACCATTGTCGACAAAAATGCAATGCAGATTGTTGCCAATTGCGCGCTGTATGAGCACTGCCGCCACCGTGGAGTCGACACCGCCGCTCAATCCCATAATGACCACATCGCTGCCGATGCGCGCTTTCAACTCGGCAACTGTTTCGTCTACGAATGATAAAGGGGTCCAATCTTGTTTGCAGCCGCAGATGTCGACTACGAAATTGCGCAGCAGTTGCGTGCCATCGAGGCTGTGATATACTTCCGGATGAAATTGAACACCGTAAGCCTGAATGTCTGTGCGCTCGTAACCAGCCACCGCAACATCGGCCGTGGAGCAGATAGTATGTGTGTCGGGGCCTGCACTTAAAATAGTATCACCATGCGACATCCACACTTGTGAGTCGGCAGGTATGTGCTTCATCAAAGCAGAGTCTGAACGTTGAGAAAAAAGATGAGCTCGGCCATATTCTCGATGGGTCGAACGCACTACTTCACCGCCGTTGAGTTTTGCGAGCAGTTGCGCGCCATAACAAATGCCCAACACCGGCCACTTGCCCAAGATACCCGAAAGGTCGGGCATGGGTGCGCCTTCCTGGTGAACTGAATAGGGACTTCCCGATAGAATAACACCACACACCGATTCATGGAGCGTGGGCATTTTATTCCAGGGATGTATTTCGCAGTAGATGTTGAGTTCACGCACGCGGCGGGCAATTAACTGCGTGACTTGCGACCCAAAATCGAGAATGATAATCGATTGATGCATTGCGCGAAATTAACGCAGGCACTTGGTGTAAGACACCTTGTTAAGATTGGTTGTGAAGAAAATACCCACACCGGCTTTGAATCAATTTGAAATGTTCAGCACCTTCGGGGCATGTTCGAAAATCTGCGAAATAAAAAAATCAAGCTGGCTTCGAAAAGTCCTCGCCGGCAACAATTGCTGGGCGGCCTTGGGCTCGAGTTCGAATTGTGGACAAAAGAGGTCGATGAAGATTTTCCCAAGGACTTGCAGCGAGAAGCCATACCTCTTCATTTAGCAGCAAAAAAAGCGGATGCCTTTCGTTTGGAAATGCAAACAGATGATTTGGTGATCACAGCCGACACCATTGTTTGGATTGATAATCGAGTGCTCAACAAACCTGCAGACCGGAGCGAAGCCATTGAAATGCTCCGCCTATTAAGTGGGAAAATACACGAGGTGTATACGGGGGTATCGATTATGAGTATTGAAAAAACAGAACTCCTGTGGGATTGCACGCGGGTTCATTTTGCCACACTCAGCCAACAAGAGATTGAATATTATGTCGACCATTATGCACCCTTCGACAAGGCAGGCTCATACGGCGCGCAAGACTGGATTGGCCTCATTGGTATTGACCGATTGGAGGGATCGTACTTCAATGTGATGGGCCTACCCGTTCACAAAGTGTACAAGGTGCTCCAACAATTTTAGTGGAACATCAACCGTATTCCCGCTGAATGGCGCTGCAACCGCTGAATGGAGTACGTTCGGTAGTCGCTGCTTGTGCCAATGAGATTGAACCATCCGTATGAAAAAAATACCTCGAGGCGCATGACGCTTTTTCCATTATTGAAGGGGTAGCCAACAAAGAGGTCGGTGTTTAGATTGGAAGTTCGAAGCACCGGCTGCACGTCGTTCAAAGGCTTCACCGTAAGCACAGGGCGAAGGCTCACACCGAATTCGGGCGAGGCCTTAGGCGCAGGAAATGATTTCACCCTATAGGCAGAATAAATCCATGAAAACGGCAACTCAACCGTCATCGGGTAAATGCGCTGTTGTGTCTTGTAATCGATATCGGTTTGGTACGTGATGGTTGCCGGAAGAAAACAGGCCTCGATTGCAGGGCGAATAATGGATTTTTTGCCCGCATAGAAGTTGTAGCAAAATCCTCCGAACATACCGGGTGAATTTTGAAGTTCCGGAACCCCTGTTTTATCGCCCACGAAGTAAGCACTCGCATCCATATTGATTAGCGAGTAGGCGCCACCGACATACAAGCCAAGGTCTTTGGTGGCGCGTACGATAGAGGTGTCTGCCGGCGCGGCTTGGACGGCAGAAAAACCGAAACCCACCATCATTAAAAAAAGAATCAATCGTAATCTCATGAAGTGAATACTCATCAGTCAACCACGAAATCCTTGTCGTTGAGTTTTGTATTTACCTTCATCTCAGTAAAATTGAACTCGATGGTTTGCGGACCTGCTACCTGTTTGAATTTCGACGGATATTTCAGTTTGCGCACAACTTTGCCATCGGGCACATCCACCGAACCATATTCGGTGTAACGTGTTTCTGCCAACACGGCCTCTTCACCTTTGCCTTGCATAGAGGTCGACATTAACTTTAATCCCGTTTTCACACTGTAGTAATCCGTCGAAACATCACCTCCGGCTTTGGTAACCTCAACAACGTAGGCATCTTCTTCATCAACCTTTCCTATACCTTTCAGAGCAGGCTTCGCGCCATACTTATCGTAGTTAAGCTCTACCATCATATCCATCTGCATTTTCAATTCGGCCAGTTCGTCGGCATCCATCGGCTTCTTCGAACCCATTTGCATATTGACTCCCTTTGTGCCATCGCACACTTGCTTCATCATTTCATTTCCATTCATAGA
>JBJTRD010000428.1:0-2357 GCA_046075945.1 Flavobacteriales bacterium | reverse complement strand
TTTTCGAAAAGTGGCCAAAAAGCAATACGTCTATAAAGAAGTGTACAAGAAAAGCGGATACACAGCACCTCATTTCGTCGTGTCTGGTGCACCTGACCTTGCCAAGGAGCGTGAAGCACTCATTGCCAGTATAAATGAGTTCAGAAAGATGGGCGAAAAGACCTATGAAAACCGCCTGCATGCTTTCTTTGGAAGACTTACGGCCCAGGAATGGGGCATGCTACAGTACAATCACCTCAACCATCATCTTACGCAGTTCGGTCTATGAATGCACCGCTCAGGAATTCAACAATCCCGGTAGGGGAGTCAGAGTTAATTCTTCGCTCCGATGGCAGCCTGTATCATTTGGGGGTGCGCTCCGAGCATATTGCTCCAAACGTAATAATCGTCGGGGATCCGGAACGTGTGCCTGTCATTTCCGCTATGTTCGATCGTGTGTCGCATAAAATTGCCGGACGCGAATTCGTTATCCATACAGGAACTTTTCAGGATAAACCAATTACGGTGATTTCATCCGGAATTGGAGTGGACAACATTGATATTGTGCTGAACGAACTGGACGCGGCTGTCAACATGGACTTGACGACTCGTCTTCCGAAGGCTAGCCTTACTTCCCTCAACATTGTGCGCATTGGCACGAGTGGCGCCATGCACGCCGATATTCCCGTGGGCAGCTTTGTAGCATCTGTATTCGCTTTTGGATTGGATGGAGTGCCTCATAGTTACTCTGCGTCCATGTCAGCAAACGAAAATGAAATCGCTTCTGCTTTGCGCAATTCATTTCCATGGCTTGCCTCGCAAAGCGGCTTTTACATGGCGCAAGGCGATACCACTTTGCTCGACAGAATAGGATTTGATTGTATCCAAGGCATTACCGCCACAGCAAACGGATTTTATGGTCCACAAGGTCGTTCTGTGCGGCTTCAGTCGATCATGGAAAATCGGATTGATGAGTTCCGGAATTTCCAACAAAACGGTTTGCGCATCACCAATTTCGAAATGGAATGCGCCGGAATCTATGCACTGGCTTCTATGCTGGGACACAAGGCATTAACCGTGTGTGCCATACTGGCCAATCGCGCTACCCGAGAATTCCACAAGAACCCGTCAGCAAGTATTGAAAGCCTTGTCAGCACTGTGTTGCAGCGATTTTGAAACATCTATTGTGAAAAAGGTACATCGGTAGTTCAATTCGTCGGGTAAGTGCTCGGCTAACTTTGTTGTATTACTGAAAACTGAAAAACAATCACGATGTACAACAATCAAGTCAACGCCCTCATTTCTTTGATTGAGGATCCCGACGAAACCATCTACCAGCAGGTGAGTTCTGAGCTGAAGAATTATGGTGAGTCCATTATTCCGCAGCTCGAACAATATTGGGAACTGCAGGACTTCGGTCCTTTATTTCATACCCGTCTGGAAGAGATCATTTCGACCATCCAATATGAGGGCGTGTACAATCGCCTGAACGCCTGGAAGAACTCGGAAGACAAGGATTTGCTGGAAGGTGCGCTTATCATCAATAAATACCAGTATCCGTCTTACGACGAAAGCGAATTGCGTCGGGTTGTTTCGAAGATCCGCCAGGATATTTGGCTCGAGTTAAATGACAATCTGACCGCTTTCGAGCAGGTAAAAGTGTTGAATCACATCCTATACACACACTACGGTTTCAGAGGAAACCGCGAAAATTATCATCAGCCCCAGAACTCGTTTTTAGCGGATTTGATAACGACTAAAACAGGCAATCCGTTGTCGCTCGGGTTGTTGTACACGTATTTGGCAAACAGTCTTGACCTGCCGGTTCAGGGAGTCAATTTACCTAGCCATTTCATCTTGTGTTATCTTGATTTCCATCCGTTTGACGCAGAATTTGGATTAACAAAGGATGACGCCGGTGTGCTGTTTTATATCAATCCGTTCAATGCGGGAGCTGTTTTACAGAAAAATGAGATTGATGAGTTTCTGATTAAACAGAATTTACCTCAGGATGAGCGTTTTTATCGTCCGTGTGGCAATCTGGACATGATTGCCCGTATGTTGAATAATTTGATTCATGCATATATAGCAGCAAGTAATGACGATAAAGTCCGAGAGCTGCGGGCGCTGCAATCGTTATTACTTGAAAAGGAAGGTTGATTGAAAATGTAGATCGATTTTAATGGGTAAGAAAGAGCACCTCGTAAGGGGTGCTTTTTTGTTTCTTGAATTGGTTCTTTGATTATGTGAAGTTGCTTGAAGTTTTGCGGATTGTTTGTTGATTTTTATTGGAAGTATCGATTGATTTCGTGTAGGAAATCCATTGAAAAGGAGGTGATGTGTATCGGTAATACGATGGATGTAAAATTGAAGTATAG
>JBJTRD010000427.1:0-3736 GCA_046075945.1 Flavobacteriales bacterium | reverse complement strand
CGTCATTGCCACGGCGGGCTTTGGCTATTCATCGCCCGAATTACAAGTGGACATGACCATTGGTGAGACGTTCATCACCACCCTGCAAACACCTGAGGTAATTCTTACACAGGGCTTTCATCAGCCCGAAGCACAACAGGGCGGTGGGTGTATCAATGAGGCACTTATTGATCCTAATGCTATTTGCCCTGCCATTTTTGATCCGGTGTGCGGTTGTAATGGTGTTACCTATTCCAACTCGTGTGTTGCGCAAACAACCGCTGGGGTGGTGAGCTGGACAGCCGGTGAATGCGGCGGTGAAATCATCCCGGGATGTACGGCGTTGAACGCTTGCAACTTCAATCCAATTGCTACGACCGATGATGGTTCGTGCTTCTTTCCCGGAGATCCTTGCGACGACGGTGATCAGATGACCGGTTTCGATATGCTTTCAAGCGAATGTGTTTGTGTGGGTATGGGTATGGCCTACGGCTGCACCGAACCGGATGCCTGCAACTTCGATCCGATGGCGCTGCTCGAAGATGGCTCGTGCATTCTCATCGGTGATGCATGCGACGACAACGACTTCAGCACCGATAACGATATGGTGGGTGCCGATTGTGTTTGCGCAGGGGATCCCAATGGACAAACTCCCGGATGCATGGCCATAGAGGCTTGCAATTACAACGCTGCCGCTTCAATCGACGATGGTTCTTGTTTGTTTGTTGGAAGCGCCTGCGATGATGGTAATACCGAAACTCAAAATGATTTTGTGAATGCCGATTGTGTTTGCCTCGGCGACATTATCGGTTGCACTGCCCTCTCAGCGTGTAACTACAATCCAAACGCCACGCTCGGCGATTTCTCGTGCGTGTTTCCCGGCGACCCATGCGACGATGGCAATGCCGATACGTTCAACGATGTGTATGGCTTCGATTGCACATGCATGGGCGAAGAGGTATTCGTTCCCGGTTGCACCGAACCCAATGCCTGCAACTACAACATGAGTGCAACCACCGACGATGGCTCGTGCTTGTTTATTGGCGAACCGTGCGACGATGGTGATCCTTCCACGATTCTGGATGTGATTACTGTCGATTGCATCTGTCAAGGTCAAATTTTGAATGTTCTGGGTTGTACGGTGCCGGAGGCCTGCAACTATCTTCCGGAAGCAACCATCGACGATGGCTCATGCTTCTTCGTGGGCGACCCTTGCGACGATGGAAATGAAAATACAACGGACGATACCTACAACGCCAACTGCGATTGCGAAGGGGCTGTATCGGTGGAAGAGTTGCAAACGGCTATCAGCGTTTATCCGAACCCCGCAAGCACAGAAGTAAGTGTAACCGTCAATGGTCTTGCGCCATCTGAAGTACACATCTTCGACGCAACAGGTCGTTTTGTGATGAGCACACAACGCGCCTCGCGCATCGACATACATACACTTGCTCCGGGCGTGTACACCTTCCGCGTGATGCACGACGGTGGAGTGTGGGAACAGCAGGTGATTAAGGACTGAGTACTGACAACTGAATATTGAGCTCTAGTTCTTAATACACAGTCCCCAGTCCTCAGTCCCCATTTCGTTTGTTTACAACCTCGCGCCCGATGTTTATAAACGAACATCATCAAAGGGAGATAAGATTCTACTTTTGCCTTGAAACGATTTTTACATGATTGCAAGACTGCCGTTCACAGAAATGTAGCGGCAGTTTTGCTTTTTATACCTTTGAGGTCAACGAAATTACGGTGAGCACTGTCGACGAAAAAGATACTTCCTCTGTTGTAGAAACCCCGCTCATGAAGCAGTACAACAGCATCAAGGTGAAATACCCGGATGCATTGTTGTTGTTTCGCGTGGGTGACTTCTACGAGACGTTTGGTGAAGACGCCGTGAAGGCCGCACGTATTCTCGGCATTGTGCTCACCAAGCGCAAGAACGGTGCTGCAGCTTACGTTGAGCTTGCAGGTTTTCCGCATCACTCGCTCGATACGTATTTGCCAAAACTGGTGCGTGCCGGTAATCGTGTAGCTATTTGTGATCAGCTTGAAGATCCGAAGCTCACCAAGAAAATTGTAAAGCGCGGCATCACAGAGCTCGTTACTCCGGGCGTTTCGTACAACGAAAAAACGCTCGACACACAGAGCAATACTTTTCTGGCTGCTGTTACCTGCAAGGAGAATATATGGGGCGTTGCATTTCTCGATATCTCGACGGGCGAGTTTCTAACCGCACAGGGCAATCGCGAATACATCGACAAACTATTGCAGAGCTTTCGCCCGAGCGAAGTGCTGTATCAAAAAAATACGGATGCGCAATTCAAGGAAGCATTCGGCGACCGATTCTTCACGTTTCGGTTGGACGATTGGGTGTTTACCCATGAATTTGGAAGTGAGTTGCTCAACAAACATTTCGAAACCCGCAGCCTGAAAGGGTTTGGTGTGGAGGAGTTGAAAGTGGGGGTAATAGCAGCAGGCGCAGTGTTGCATTATTTGAGTGAAACGCAGCACGACCGCGTTGATCACATACGCAGTCTTTCGCGCATCGAAGAAGACCAGTACGTGTGGCTCGATCGCTTCACCATTCGCAACCTCGAGTTGGTGAGCAGCGGCAATGAAAATGCAACGACCTTGTTGAACATCATCGATCAAACGGTCACGCCCATGGGCTCGCGCCTTATGCGTCGTTGGTTGTTGTTACCACTGAAGGATGAAGCACGCATCGCACGCCGCCATGCCGTCGTTGCGCATTTCACTTCGCAGCAGGAATCACTCGAGCACTGGCAGTCGGAGTTGAAGAACATCGGCGATCTCGAACGTCTCATTTCGAAAGTGGCTGTGGGCCGCATTGCTCCACGCGAGGTACATCACATCCGCAGAGCGCTCGATTGCATTGCGCCGCTGAAATTGTTTTTGGAGGAAAGTGGCAACGCCGAACTCGCACACCTGGGAGCGCAACTCAATGCGTGCGACACTGTGCGCAACCGCATTGCTCGCGAGCTGCACGCAGATGCACCAATGGCGGTGAACAAAGGAAACGTGATTGCCGATGGTGTCGATGCGGAGTTGGATGAATACCGCCGGTTGGTCTTTCACGGGAAAGACCATCTGCAAAAAATACAGGACCGCGAAAGCGAACGAACCGGCATTCCTTCTCTGAAAATTTCATTCAACAACGTTTTCGGTTACTACCTCGAAGTGCGCAACACGCACAAAGACAAAGTTCCAAACGACTGGATACGCAAGCAGACGCTCACGCAAGCCGAGCGCTACATCACCGAGGAGTTGAAAGACTACGAGGGAAAAATATTGGGCGCAGAAGAAAAGATGTCGTCCATTGAGTTGCGTCTGTTCAACGAACTCGTAGCGGGCATCGCAGAATTCACAGCCGCTATTCAAACCAATGCGCAAATCATCGGTCAGCTCGATGTGCTGATGAGTCTTGCACGTGTAGCGCTGCGCAATGGTTATGTGCGGCCTGCTATCAATGCATCGACCGCTATCAAGATAGTAGAAGGCCGCCACCCTGTGATTGAACTTGCGCTGCCTGCCGGTGAATCGTACGTGAGCAACGATGTGTATCTCGACAACGAGACGCAGCAGATCATGATGATAACTGGACCGAACATGTCGGGTAAGAGTGCTGTGTTGCGTCAGACAGCTCTCATCGTAATACTCGCGCAGATGGGAAGTTTCGTTCCTGCGCGAGCAGCCGACATTGGCATTGTCGACAAGATATTCACGCGTGTAGGTG
>JBJTRD010000426.1:0-2571 GCA_046075945.1 Flavobacteriales bacterium | reverse complement strand
ACCATACCTTTAAATCCATTACCATAAGTGACATCACCATTATAGAATCTCAGATAGCCCGCTATACTAACCACACCAACACGTCCGCTAACTCCGATGCTATCAAGATCGATTCGTTCGAATTCCCAAACTTGTTGTGATCCTCCGCCTAAATTCAAACGTCCTAAAATGGAAAGTGTAGTAGCGGCACTGAATGTATTGGTCTCGCCCGTTAGGTTCAGACTCAGCGTGAACTGAATACCGGCAAGCATTCCACTTTCGCTCTCGGGAGTCACAAGTCCAATATTTCGGATACTCACCGGAAAACCGCTCATATCGCCACCTTCATTGTCCTCCGTGTCAGTTTCAACTACGTCATCAGAACCTCCAATCCACTTTTGCGGACTGGCAAAACCCATTCTCAGACAACTCGTGCAATCAATGTAAGGCGCTCTTGTTTGAAACCCTAGACGTTCAAAGCGCATAAACGTGAAATTGATATTACCTATGCCATCCAGTTGAGCATTAATACTCATATTGCCTGTCAGTTCTGCTCGGGCGAATACACCGGCAGAATCGATGGTTGCCTGGATATAGGATGTGGGGTGTAAGGCAAGCTTGGCTGCCCACAAATCAGCTTCGATGGTGTCTTTGGGAAGCACTCGCAATTCGTAACTGAAATTGTGCGTGACCAAATTTTGCCTGATCATGGAACTGTACACTAAAGCAGAATCGCTAATGGGTATTTGGATTTCACCCACAAAGCCGCCCCTTGAAAATGAATTCTGAACAACATCCACCAGCAGTGTATCCATTGAAAAGCCCCATCCGTTGAGGTTACCATCCGTCACCTCAAAAAGATTTTCTATTCTGAAACTGGCCGACAATCCGGAACGGTCAATCAGCATGTCGTTGACCGAGAATGCCATTCGATTGGACGGGTTCGAATACGTTCTGAATTCAGACGGAAGACGAATCGACTGGCGTTTGAGATAAAAACCTTTCCAATACAAGGACGGATCAAAATCATCAAAGGCGGTGCCTCCCGGATTATAGAGCGTAGTGTCGTATGCATAGCCCATAGGAAAACTGAAGTCTACCGGATTTTCAGTATCAGCAAAGTCGAGCCACGCCTCCTCAACCTCGAAGCCCCAACCGGGAACACCCTTCACCTGGAATGGATGATTGAAATTGATACGTGCAAGCCATTGGCTGCGTCGGCGAACTTTAGCGGTAAACTGTGCTTCGATTTGACTCAGCCCTTCTGTACCATCCGGTCTGTCTTCTACCAGCATATCCCTGCCAAAAACAACAGCACCATCGATGGTTAATGATCTAAAGCCCCGGCAATCCCAACTCACGAAAGTTCCGGAATCCAGAATGTTGCGAAAATCATCGCTGAATCGGGTGCGATTAAAGCGCAACGAAATACTGTCACTGAAAGGAATTACGTGATCGAGCGGCAGATAGAGCATTCCTCTGCCATCTCCACCGATACCATCGGGATGGAAGCAGACGTCATTAGCGCCCAGGCTCAACCAACCGTGTGTTCCCGGCACGTCCATAGATACCATTGCATTGAGTCGTGCGGTCTCAGGCGTAAACGTCAAGCCAACAATTCCGATTGTTGTTCGCATCCCGTCCATCTCCTGATCAATACCAATTGGCAAGCCCATGGGAACATCCGGGTCGTTCATAGACACTATTCTATTCGCTGAATTAATGAAGTTTGTTACGGCTTGAGCTTCTTCCGTTGACATGGATGTAAACTGAGCTACTCCTTGCGCCAAACCGGGCGGAATAATTCCGGCGTTATCATAGATACCAATGGCGTCACCTTCATAAACACGACGTCTATTATTGATTCGTATAGAGTTAAAGCTAACCTTCATGGGAGCAAGCATGAAGGGTACAAAAATGTTCCCTTTGCCGGTTGCAGCTGTTCCTGCCCAAGAAATCTCGGTTATTCGCATCGTGAACATTCCAATAGAAACAGTGTCGCCAACGGCTACTGAGTCAATAGGGAATCGATCGGAAGCGTACAACAGCGGACCGTCGCAGTTATTCACACACTCGCCGGGCACTGGCTGCTCGGCTTCTGGCGAAACCAATGTGTCTTTTACTAGGAACTTCCACGTAGGGCTATCGTGGTAAGAAGGCCCGGAAGTGGAAGACGGATCGAGCATCCATCTTACCCTCCAGTAATAATAGCCGGTGTCACTTGGAGTGAATTGAAACGTCTCATCTCGGTAAAGAGAATCCACCAAACATTCTTCACGGCATAAGGTGGTATGATAACTGAGTCCTTGACCTATTCTTCTCGATCTCGAGGTAACAATGCTATCAAAATCCGCAGAGCGACTTACTTCCAGCAACCAGCGCTCGTCGATTCCGCCATCAAATTCTGCAGGTGTTGGATGTGCGTTGTCGGCCTGAATAATGTTGTATGGCGGAAGAAAACGTGAAGGTGGTGCTGAGGTTAGGAAGCGCAAAGTAACCGGTAAATTTTTCATCACTGAATCATTATTCAGCGGTGCAATGGGTCGCGGACGTCCCATGCCGGATACAAATTCACCCTCTAAACTTCCGGTG
>JBJTRD010000425.1:0-2526 GCA_046075945.1 Flavobacteriales bacterium | reverse complement strand
TAATCCTCAGATCATATACACCGCGCAACCGGCCAGGTACCCCAGCAACGCCCAAGGCGCAACCTTGCGCAGGTACCACATAAACGACATGCGCTCAATACCCATCACCGCCACTCCTGCAGCGCTTCCAATGATGAGTATGCTACCACCCGTGCCGGCTGTATAGGCGAGAAAATGCCAGAAGGGTCCGTCTTGTACAAAGGCGTCCAGCCACGTGTCTCCAACCAATGCAGGTGAAACTTCGTACATACCCATCGAAGCGGCCACCAGAGGCACGTTATCTATGATGGCCGACAATACACCTATTGCCATATTGATTGCGTAAATATTTCCCAGCCCATCCTTCAAAAAGGTAGAAAGCAAGGTCAGCTGACCTGTTTCATTCAATACGCCCACCGCCAGCAAAATTCCCAGAAAGAATAATACCGATGGCATATCAATTTTACGAAGCGCCTGCAATGCACTGTACTTACTTCGTTCCTCCATGATTTTACGGCTGTGAATCAATTCTGTCACCATCCATATCAACCCAAGCGAAAACATCATTCCCATAAACGGCGGAAGATGTGTAACTGTTTTGAAAATCGGAACCATCAACAAGCCCCCAACACCCAGCACAAACACCATGCGTTGATCACGTCGGCTGGCCTGATGTTCTATGTGTTCCTTGTATTCCGGACGCTTCACCTCTCCTTTCAATATGAACGAGAGAATGGTCAGCGGCACCACCATACTTATCAAACTCGGAAGGAAAATGCTTGGCACGATGGACCCTGCGGTAATCTGTTTGCCTATCCATAGCATAGTCGTAGTAACATCGCCAATAGGCGACCACGCTCCGCCGGCGTTGGCGGCAATCACGATAATCCCACCGAAAAACCAGCGTGTTTGCTGATCGTCTATCAATTTACGCGTAAGCGAAATCATCACAATGGCTGTAGTCAGATTGTCAAGGGCCGCCGAAAGAAAAAACGACAACAGGGCAACAACCCACATGAGTTTCACTTTACTGCGCGATGTTATTCGATCGGTGATAACCTTGAAGCCTTCATGCGCATCAATCAATTCGACGATGGTCATGGCTCCCATGAGAAATAACAATATCCCGGCAATTTCTTGCAAATGATGCATGAGCCTTCCATCGAGCACGGCGTACACATCGGCATGCGCAGTATCTGCAGCATGCATCGCCACTTCGTGTCCTGAGCCACCACTTATAAAGTAGAGCGTCCAGCAAAGGGTGCCTGTTAGCAGAGCTGTAGCAGCCTTGTCAATCTTGATAGCGTGTTCGGCTGCAATACAGATGTAGCCTACGACAAAAACAACCAAAATTGCTATTTCCATTAAACGAGTTTTTTCAATGCAATTTCAAAAGCGGCTTTCGTAATGCCTGTTTTCGATTTGTGCATGGCGTGAATTTGCTTCAACGCCTGCTCAATCGTTTCTGAAGTGTCTTCAAAAATTCCGCGATCAGTCATATCCACATCGCCATTGCTCATGAGGTAGGCAAACACGCGCGCCATGCCACAATTCGCAATGAAGTCGGGTATCACACTGATTTGCTCATCGGCATACTCTGCTATGGGGCCATAAAAAATTTGCGCATCTGCAAACGGCACGTTGGCACCACAACTCACCACGCTCAATCCTGCGTTTATCATACGCTTCATCTGATCATCGGTAACAAGGCGTGATGCTGCGCAGGGCAGAAACACATCGGCCTTCATATCCCAGATACGTTCATTCACTTCTTCAAAGCTGATCATTTTATCAGAACGAAGTTGCATCCCATTGCGCTCCAGAAAAAGTTTTTTGATGGCTGAAAAATCCAGTCCGTCTTCATCTACAATTCCTCCGGCGCGATCGATGATACCCACCACCAGCGCTCCTTCCTGTGTGCAATAAAAAGCAGCAGCAGCAGCTACATTGCCCCAGCCCTGAACGATCACGCGCTTACCCTTCAAGCTTCCTCCCCACAAATTGTAGTAATGCTTCACCGATGCTGCCACACCATAGCCGGTTATCATGTCGGCTACTTTATACTTTCGTTCGATATCCGGACTAAACGATTCGTCTTCCAATACTTTGATGACACCCTGGCGCAAGTTGCCAATGCGCTTCACCTTCTGCGCTTCTGTGGGGCCGAAGTGTCCGTTAAAAACTCCTTCCTGCGGATGCCAGATTCCACACTCTTCGGTAATTGCAATCACCTCATGAATTTCATCTACATTCAAATCGCCACCGGTGCCGTAGTAATGTTTTAATAAAGGAGTTACTGCTGCAAACCATCGCTCGAGCACTTCCTGCTTGCGCGGGTCGCGCGGGTCGAAGTTGATGCCGCTCTTGGCGCCGCCTATTTGCGGGCCGCTCACGGTAAATTTTATCTCCATCGTCTTGGCCAACGACTCCACCTCTCGCTTGTCGAGCCCAAGGCGCATGCGTGTTCCACCGCCTGCTGCACCGCCGCGCAGCGAGTTGATGACCACCCAGCCTTCAGCGTTTGTAAACGGGTCTTTCCACTCAAAA
>JBJTRD010000424.1:0-2268 GCA_046075945.1 Flavobacteriales bacterium | reverse complement strand
GATGGATGCGCGTGTTTTCCGAAGTGCGATGTAATTACACCGGCACTTACAGGCCAGGGTAATGCTCCCTTATTTTTCTCAAAATCCTTGTTCACCAAAACAGTCTCCGGTGCGAGCGCAATAGCCGTGGTTTTCTTGGTTGTTTCCGCTGCAGGGGCCGTTGTAGTTGTCTTTGCAGATGATGTTGTGCCTGCTGATGAGCTTGTTGTTGTTGTTTTCCTGGCGGCCGACTCCTTTGCCGCCAATGCCGCAGCGGCATTCTTCTCCTCTTCCATTTTCTTCGCATTCTCCTTGCGAATTTCTTCCGCTATGACTGCCTGAATGCGAGCGGTGAGTTTATCACGATCGGCCTTCTGCTTATCCTGTTGCTTGCGCAATTTTGACTCTTCCTTTTTCAATGACTGAAGGCGCTGCTGTTGCTCTGTTTTATCGGCTTCCACTTCCCGGCGTTCGCGCTCTTTAGCGTCTGCCAAAGCTGATTTACTAGTTTTATCGCGCTCCAGTTCATTCACACTCGACTTTATCTCCTCCTGCTTTCCCAGAATCATAAACGCCTGTTTCTTACGAGCGTCTGCATAACGCTGCGTCATCTTCAAACGCTTGTAAGCTTGATGAAAATCGGCTGAGGCAAATATGTACATGAGTTTATCATAACTGGTGCGCTGTCGAAATGCATTGTAAATCATGCGGCCATACTCCTGCTTCATCTGGCTCACCTGACTTTCCATTTCACCTATGTAATGATTCTTGCGATTTATCTCCCCATCAATTTCGTGAATATCGTTGTTGAGATTGGAAACAAGTTCTTCGCGCAATGCAAGCTGCTCGTTCAACAATTGTACTTGTCGGATGGTCGACTTCTGCTGCCGTTCCGAATCGCGAATCATTTTTTTAGTTTGCTCGATCTTCGAATTGATGTCGTCGCGCTGTTTTTGTAATTCCTTCTTCGATTGTGCTACGCTTTGCCAAACGGGAGTGGCAAACAGAAAAAACAACATCATGGCTGCCGATAGCCACAACACACTGGATGATCGTATTTTCTTTTCCATGGACATTTACAAACTATCTCTTCGTGGGTAATCTTCCGGAATGTCAAATGGAAAGTCATATGCCTTACCGGATGACAACTTCGTTATTTCATAATTAAGTATCTGCTTGCCCTGCGGACTCGAAATGGTCAAACGACATTTAGACGGATAAAATTGCGCTTCATTCTGCTGAAAACCGTCGTATGAAATTTCGAGGGTTCGCTGCCTGATTAAGTCATTAAAAACAGACTTAACCAACCGAAACTGCAAGGCCTCAAACCAATAGCGCGACACTATCAAATCATCGGCGTCTTCATTCTTTCGCATGGTGCGCTTATAACGCGGGTCATCAGGATTTACGATAATGGTGTCGCTCTCGAGTTTTCTATCATCAACACCTACGACCCGTCTAATTTTTCTTCGATATTTCGAGATGAGCAGATAGTCGTCTCCATCCACCTCACTGCGAAAACGGCGTTCATCCTTTTCCAATCCAATTGCATTTCCCACCAGCAATTGCTGAAGCATTTCAAAGTCGAACGATGTACCGACCAGCCGATTTACATCTTCGAAAGTGCCCACATAGTAAAATTTATTGTCCGGAATTTTAGAGAGATACTTCAAACTGTCGGGTGAAACAATCACGCGAATCATCTCAATGCCCAGCGCAGGTGTAATTGATACCCATATCAAGCTATCCTTCCGCATTCGGATGGTTGCCTTGAATCCGTTCGATTCTGTTTCACTACCAAAATCAGCATCTACCTTCATACCCAACCATCCATAGTCGAACCGCGCCTCGTCATAACGCTTCAATACATAGCCGGCTGTACGGTTCTTTACCGCTACCTCTTTGGCGGCGTGATCTGTTGTTTTGCATGAGGGCAGTATGATTGTGAGGGCAGCTATAAACATGCACAACAGCCACAGGTTAGCATGGTGGGTGCCGTGATAACCTGGAGCTGTGTCCGCGCGTAATTGTTGTATGATAGCGGCTGCCGTTGGCATCACTCAATATAACGTCGTTGGTTTATCTTTTCATTCAACTTGCTTCCCGCATTCGACATGGAAGCAGCCTTTTGCCATTCACTCATAGCTTCGTCAACCCGGCCTAAATGAAAGAGGATGTCTCCCATGTGCTCATGCATGTCAGATGAAACCTCACCATGTGCCATCGCCTTCTGCATCCACACCAATGCTTCCGGGTGTTTGCCTTGGCGGAGTAGAACATACGCATAGG
>JBJTRD010000423.1:0-6305 GCA_046075945.1 Flavobacteriales bacterium | reverse complement strand
GCTTCCGTGTGCGACCTCGACGAGAAATCAATCAAAGTACGTGTACTCGACAGTGGCCTTGTGCTCGACGTGCCGCGCGAGCAATGGGAAAATAAAAAGTACTCGGTCAGCGCATCCACTCGCGACCTCGATGAAGAGGTGGTGGGCACATTCAGTCAGTTCCCCATCAAGCTCGCATGGGCAGTCACCGTGCACAAAAGCCAGGGCCTCACGTTCGATCGAGCTATCATCGACGTTGGCCAGGCATTCGCTCCAGGCCAGGTCTATGTGGCCCTGTCGCGCCTGCGCTCACTCGACGGGTTAATACTGCGCACACGTATCGATCCGGCTGTCATCAGCAACGATGCTACCGTAGTCAATTTCTCGAAAACAAAACATGCATCCGATCAGTTGCAGCAGATGTTGCACGAGCGACGCGACTATTATATTCATGAACTAATAGCATCTACATTTTTACTTGAACCTCTGTTGCGCGAGCTGGAGCACATCATCAAAGAAGGCGACGACACTTCAGAGTTCGACGATGCGTCGATGAAGCCTATTTTACAAGTCATTGGCGAAACACTGCGCAACGAAGAACCGAATACTGTGAAGTTTGTGCAACAATTGCGCTACCTGCTGCAACAGGAAAACCGCGAATCGCTTGCGGAGCGCCTGGCCAAGGGCAGTGCATATTACACTGTGTTGCTCAGTAAACAGCTTGCATCGCTGCTTCTGCATATGCAACATATTCAATGGCGCAGCGGTGTAAAAACCTATTTGAATATGCTCGGTGAGGTGGACCAGCTGCTCATGAAGAAATACGAAGACATTGCGAAGTCGGCTATTATTATACAAGGACTGCTCGACCGCGAGACATTCATTGATGTGTCGACCGTCGAGAAGGAGCGCGACGCCTTGCGCAAGTCGTGGCTTGATGCGGCGCGCGCAGAAGCTTCTACACGTCGTCAGTCGGCGGCTGAAGAGCAGTTTGGATATGTGGAAAAAAAGCGCGGCCGCAAACCCCGGGCAGAGAAGGGGAGTGCACGATCAAAACGCGGCCAGAAGGATACGGTGGCACACACGCTCGAACTTTACCGATTGGGCAAAACAGTGGAGGAAATTAGCGTCGAGCGCGTTCTCACAGTCGGTACTATTGAGTCGCATCTTACTAAAGCCATTGCATCGGGCAGGCTCGAATTAAACGATTATGTGTCTATTGATGAAAGCTCAATTATTGAAGCAGCCATCGCAGAGCACGGTGCAACAGGGCTGCGCGCAGTGTTCGATGCGCTGGAAGAACGCTATAGCTTTGGGAAAATTCGGGCGGTAGCAGCGAAGCGAATGGCGAATGGCGAGTGGTGAGTGGCTGAATGAATGCTGTTGGCATTTGGATACCTACCTTCGCTGCCATGAAAAAAAAATGTTCGCATAACATGGTCGCTATCGCTCATAAAGTGTATTCAATTGTTGGGCCTGCTCTAAAAGGTGCCCTTAGAAATGATTCCATTGGTACGTTGTATTTGCTGTCTGGTGCAATCATGTGCAGTTTACTTTTTTCGTGTGCCAATGAAAGCAAGGATAATCCCCGTTCTGAAAAATCACAAATGATGATTGCCAATATGAAGTTAGCTCGTGACCCTCATACGTGGTCGAGGCCCAATGAAGCGCGTGTTACCCATCTTGAATGGGACGCAGAAGTGCATTTTGATACACACACCATCGACGCGGTTGCCTTGTATAATATTGAAAATATTGCAGGAACTGATACGATTGTTTTTGATGAAAAGGGACTGAAAATTACCGAAGTCTTAGTGGATAATACTCCGGTGAAGTTTGCGCAAGGCGAGGAGCGGGCATATATCGGAAGTGCCTTGCGTGTTCCTATTCAGAAACAATCGAAACAGGTGAGCATTCGATACAGCACATCACCCGATGCTGAAGCGTTGCTGTGGGTGGATGGTGAAAAGCCATTTCTTTTTTCGCAGTCGCAAGCCATTCTGGCGCGCACATGGGTGCCTTGTCAGGACAGCCCTGGAGTGCGCATTACATACAATGCGCGTGTGCGCGTGCCGGCCGGGTTAATGGCCCTTATGAGTGCTGAAAATCCTCAGGTCCGTTCGTCGGATGGCAAGTATAGCTTCGAAATGAATCAGCCGATACCTAGCTATCTGATGGCGCTTGCCGTGGGCGATGTGCAATTCAAGGCAATAGGCGATCGCACGGGGGTATATGCAGTTCCTTCGTTGATAGACGCTGCAGCTGAGGAGTTCAGTGAGATGCAAGCCATGGTCGATGCGGCTGAGAAGCTTTACGGTCCCTACGTCTGGGGGCGCTATGATTTACTTGTGCTGCCTGCCGCATTTCCTTTCGGCGGAATGGAAAATCCGAAGCTCACGTTTGCAACACCGACCATCCTTGCCGGCGATAAATCGCTGGTTTCACTGGTTGCGCATGAACTCGCGCACAGTTGGAGCGGTAATTTGGTAACGAACTCGACGTGGGATGATTTCTGGTTGAATGAGGGTTTCACAGTTTATTTCGAGCAGCGCATCATGGAAGCAGTTTATGGCCGGCAGCGCTCCGAAATGCTCGCGCAGTTGAATCGTCAGGACCTCGATGCTACTTTGGCAGAAATCAAGGCTTCTCAGCATCCGGAAGACACTCGCCTGAAGCTTTCGCTGGAAGGGCGAAGTCCCGACGATGGTATGACGGATATTGCGTATAACAAAGGTTATTTCTTTCTTCGATTGTTAGAAGAAACAGTAGGTCGAGAAAAGTTTGACGCATTCCTGAAAGGGTATTTTGAAACCCACAAGTTCCAGGTGATGGATACGGAGCGTTTTATTGAATATCTGAATGTGAATCTTCTCGATGCCGACCTGGAAAAGAAAATCGATATTCAAGCTTGGGTGTATGGCGAGGGATTGCCTGACAATATTCCGCTGGTCCAAAGCGATGAGTTGGCCAAGGTGGATGAATTACGGACGGTATGGGAAACGGGTAAAATGAAGGATGCGGAGCTGCCGTGGAACTCTTGGTCTTACCAGGAGCGTTATCGATTCATCAGCAATTTTTCTGAGACAGTGGCTGCCAGTCGCATGGAGTCGCTGGATAAGTTGTATAGTATCTCATCGACCGGTAACAATGAAGTGCTGTTTGCGTGGCTCGAGCAGGCAATCAACAAGCGGTATGCAGCCGCTTATGATGAGCTGGAACAGTTCCTTCTATCGGTGGGCCGCAGGAAGTTCGTTGCACCGCTTTATGAGGCTTTAGTTGCAACGGGACAGCGCGATTTAGCCATCAAGATATACGCGAAGGCTCGTTCGAATTATCACGCCGTGACAGCGGGAACGGTGGACGGGATTTTGGGGGCTGAGGACTGAGGACTGAGGACTGGGTGCGGGGTACGGGGGGTGTCGAGGCCCCCAAAAAAAAAGGGATTCACGTCGAACCCCTTTTTTAAACCTGCAAGGAAAATTTTGAAACCAACGCAGTCCTGGAAAAACTGCGCAACCGGATAGATGACGGATGATGAAATGAACGGTTGCCTATTTTTAACAATGAATTTTCAATTTGTTGTTTCTCAGATATTTTAAATCATAAGCTAGCCATCGATACCGCTAAGTCCTCGACTCCGCTCGGCCACCGCTCAGTACCTAGTACCCAGTACCCAGTCCTCAGTCCTCCACATTTGACAAGGCTTGTTGCACTTCCAATGTAATTGAATGCATATCGATGGCCGCTCCATTTTTTTGTTGCTGCAGATATAGGCGCCAGGCCACTACTTCCGCCATTTGACCGAGTGTTTGCATTCTAAAATTGGAGGCAGTCTTATTCAGCGTGAATATTCCCAGAGCACATAAGCACATGCCTATTCCGCTTAGAAACCAGTCCATGCCAAAACCGAGAGGTATAAAAACGAAAAACAGAAAAACCAAGGTTCCGTAAAGGAATGAGTTGGGCTTTAATACATCGAGCTCTATGCCCGCTGAACGCGACCATTCATTCATTCGCTGCCTGCGATTGGGAGGTGGTACCAATTTTTCGAGCGGTGAGTCCATAGAAATGTCAGCCACCGGAACGCGCAGCTTTATCAGTCCATTCTTCAATGTGTGATAGGCGCGTTCAGTTGTCCATTCTCCCGACAACTCATCGGAAATGCGCTGAATGAGTAGGTCCTTAAGACTTGATGCAGAATACTCTCTTTCGCCTAATTCTTTAACATCTATCGAACAATTGAACCGGCTGTTCAATTTGCTCACAACTGTAGCAATTTGTTTGGTGGTATAGATTTTATCCATAAAAGAGGGGCGAAGATAATTTCAAGAATGAAAAAGGCGATGGAATCCCGTTAGCCAGGCCTAATCCGTGAAACGATAACCGACACCGCGCACGGAGTGAAAATGCAGGGGGTTGCGGGAGTCGGCTTCGAAGTATTTTCGAAAGGCGAGTATATAATTGTCGATAGTTCGAGTACTTGGAAACACGTCGTACCCCCATACTTTTTCCAGAATTTCCTCCCGGCTCACCACTTCACCCTTTCGCTGAATAAGTAGTTTCAGCAGCATGATTTCTTTTTTGCTGATAACGGTTTCTGCGCCCGTTATATCCCGAATCGTGAAATTTAGAAAGTTGATGTAGTTGTTTTTACCGAAGGAGTATTCGTTCAAATCGGCTAAAGAATGGCTGCCTTCATGCCTCCGTATGAGTTTGCGTACTCGTAGCAGCAACTCCTCCAGATCAAAGGGTTTGGTGAGGTAGTCGTCGCCACCAATTTTGAGGCCTTCTACGCGATCTTTTCCCGATCCCTTTGCAGATAGAAAAAGTACAGGTGTTGTGTTGCCTTCAAGGCGAATGGTCTGACACACTGAGAAGCCATCCATGAGTGGCAGCATAACGTCCAGAACCGCCAAATCAAAATGTTGGTTCCGGAATTTTTCGAGGGCCGCATGGCCATTGCGCGCCGCCACCACATGATAACCTTCCAATTCAAGATTCAACGTCAGAGCGGTTACCAGGCTCTCTTCATCTTCAACAATCAGAATGCGGTATTTGTCCATCAACGTTTAATAAAAGAGGCGTCAGTGGCTGCCCTCTTCATTTGCTTCATGATGATCATGGTCGTGGTGCTCTCCATCGCCATGGTCGTGGTTGCATGTGCCTTCCTTGGCGCCTCCTTCTGGCTCCTTGTAGCCTTCAATCATAATTCCTGTTGCCACGAAGTTGAGCACTTTCTTTGGGGCGGTGATGGCGGCTATTTCTGTTTCTGACTTTCCCTCTTCCTGCGCATAGTGCTTGAGCATTTCAACGCTAATCTCGCTGTAGAAAGCCTTGCCTTTCGCTTTCGCATTCAGGCCTTCACAGCCTTCAAGTGGCACAAAGAAAACATGGTCGGTTGTAATTTTCTGCACCCCGCTGTCGAGTCGCATGTTCATCCAGCAGCCCGCATTGGGACAGGTCTGATTGATAACACCATCGATGGTGGTGAAGAGCGTATCCTTACCCGCGAGTTGTGCTTCAATGGCAGAAACCGGAATACTCGCAGCAATATCGAATGAGTCGCCATAGAACTCACGAGTCAATGCTCCTTCGTCTGTTTTGGAGTGGTTGTGACTGTGGTCGCAGCCCCCCATGAGCATGGAAGCCAGCGAAAAGAAGATGAGCTTTTTCATTGGAATGATTTGTTTCAAAAATAGGATAAGGTATTTATTTCCCTTAGCTTTCGCTAATTTCTTTTGTAACGCTAAGAGCTACTTTCTCAATGCGCATGCGTCCTTGATCGATTTTGATAACCACCGTGGTTTCGTCGGTTTCAATTACTTCACCGTGAATGCCCCCGATGGTCATAATGCGATCGCCAATTTTAACGGCCTCCTGGAATTTTTTCTGTTCCTTGGCCTTTTTCATTTGTGGACGAATCATAAAAAAGTAGAAGATGGCAAAGAATCCTACCATCAAGAGGAGGGTGTCCATGCCGCCGCCTTGCGATTGCGCTTGAAGAAGTGTAAATGACATTGTATTAATTGATTTTATTTATTACTTAAGGTGTTTCCATTTCCATTTCAACGGGTGGTTTGGATGGAGCAATGGTATTGGCGCCAACCACAAGCCCCTGCATGCGCAATACTTCTACTGCCGGAATACAATTCGTAAGGACGGAAATTGACTTGTCAACTCTTCCTGAATTGCCATTGGAATTGAACTCTACGGTTATCTGGCCTGATTGGCCCGGCCCAATTGGATCTTGAGGCCAGTCTTTCGCGGAGGTGCATCCACACGATGGGTTCACTTGTGTTATGATGAGCGGAGCGCTTCCCGTATTC
>JBJTRD010000422.1:0-3423 GCA_046075945.1 Flavobacteriales bacterium | reverse complement strand
GGAGCAGTGGCTTGTGCATGAACTTAAGCGCGTGAACCCTCGCTATTTCGAATGTTCAGGCGGGCTTTGGACAATCCCTGAACCGGGTATGTTTACGTTGTATGGCGAATCGCTCTCTCTCGACGAACAACACATTGCGCGTTTCACTGAATTGTGGTTCCCACGTGGTGATTGCAAACAATTTTTATCGCTGGTTGCAATGGCTGATTTGTATATGCCCTTATTCAAGAAGAAGGCGGAACAACTCCGATTGCATCCCGATGTTGCTTTTTTGCCGGTGGTTCTTTCCGGATGCAATCAACAGTTCAACATGAACGGCCGGGCGGGGCTATGGGCATTGTCTGAGCCAACTGCAAGTCGGCACAACCTGCGTGTCGACACATTGGTCGATGAGCGATTGGGAGGCGATTTTACCACAGATGCAGCGCTGAAGTATGTTGCCTCGTTGGCAGCCGGTTTCAGTAATGACTGGATTCGTGCATCACTTTCTTTCAAATGCGAACCGCACGAGTTAGCGGCTTTGGATACTTCATTGCATGGGGAAAAGTTGATGTCGGTCATTCGTCCGGATGTGGCTGATTTTCTGAAATTCCATGCCTATACCCTTCAGCTATTGCGCAGTGTGCGAGGCGAAAATCAGCTGAGTAATTGTTTCGATATTCTGGGAAACTTTGAACCGATTATAATCGAAAAGCCCATGCAAATAGCTGTCATTGCCGAGGTATTGGAGACCGATGAGGCGCGCATACGCGCAGCAAATCCTGTTTACACGGGCATCTACATTGTGCCGGGTTATCGGCGTGTTCCCTTCGTGCTGGAGAATACGCTCGTAGGACGATTTCAGGCAAAGAAAGAAGCCATAGCCAATCGAAAGTGAAACACAAAAGAAAAAACCACCCTCGACGAAAGGTGGTTTCTCCCATTAACCAAAAAACCATAAACAGTTACTCAACTCAAATACCAGTGTATCGAACACGCCGGTGACTTGAAAACCGGCGACTGAGTCTACATTATCAGCTAAAAGCTGAAGCAATTGTTTAGGTATTGTTCTATCGATCTGCTCAAGCTTGTTCCACAAAGAACAACACTCTACTCTAAGCGGAACGTTCTGCATCTCGTTCTATGGTCCGCACAGCTATCGATGAAAATCAGGAAGTGAAAAAACCTTGCAGGTAAATTTCTGTTCGAGATTGCGGGGCTAAATAGAAGCATTTTTAAATCGAAACCAATAGTCTTTCTTTCAAGATATCAACCATAGCATGTTTAACTATGAACAAGAGAGCCGTAATTCAGGTAAATAGGCCGTTCGCGCTATTTTCGCGGCATGAATAAACTTGAAAAAGTTGCGACTTTTAATCCGAATTCTGCCGGATTAAAAGATGCCAATATCTATGGTCTGCCATTTACACCCGATGAAAGCGATATCGTTTTAATACCTGTTCCCTGGGAAGTAACCACAAGTTATGGAGCAGGCACGAGCGAAGGCCCATCACATATACTCGAAGCCAGTTTTCAGGTCGACCTCTACCATCCGGAGTTTCCTGAACTATGGAAGAAGGGAATAGCGATGATCGACATTCCTGAAGATATGTTGCTGCGCAGTGCTGATTTGAAACAAAAGGCTGCACGCATCATCGATATGTGGGAAGATGGTGTGGATGTAGATTCAAATGACGAGGCGATTAGTTTGCAAACTGAAATTAACAGTGCCTGCGAACATATGAACCGGTGGGTAGAGGAGCAGGTAAGCACTTGGCTCGACGCAGGAAAAGTGGTGGGGCTTGTGGGGGGCGATCATTCTACACCGCTGGGATATTTTAGGGCACAAGCTAAACGCCACGAGTCGTTCGGGATTCTTCACATCGATGCACACAAGGATTTGCGCATCGCCTACGAAGGTTTTACCTATTCGCATGCTTCCATCATGTATAATGCACTGGGCTTACCGCAGCTGACTTCATTGGTGCAGGTTGGCATTCGCGATTTTTGTGCGGAAGAAAAGGATGTCGCGGATAAAAACCAGGCTCGGGTTCACGTATTCACTGATTCCCATTTAAAGCGCCAATCTTTTCAAGGAAAGAACTGGCTTGAGCAAGTAGATACAATTGTGTCTAAACTCCCGCAAAAAGTACACATCAGTTTTGACATTGATGGTCTCGACCCAACGCTGTGCCCCAACACAGGCACCCCGGTGCCAGGCGGTCTGACGTTCGAGGAAGCAACTTTCCTTCTGGGAGCATTGAAGCGCCATGGCAAAACCATTATCGGTTTCGATTTGGTGGAAGTAGCGCCGGGTTCCGATGACTGGAACGGAAATGTCGGCGCGAGGATGTTATGGTATTTGTGCGGAGTGGCTTCAGAACGATAGGGGAGGAGCTTTTGCACCTGTTACATCGCAGCGCACCAAAAGGCCAAATTGTATATCTTCGGTCTATGAAAACAACGCTACTTTTTATTCTGCTCAGTTGCGTAGTTCTATTCAGTCCTACGCATGCACAGGCCCAAATGATTTTAGCAACTGCCACCGATAGTGTGCAGATATTGACTCAATGGGGAAAGGAAAAGCCCCTTAAAAAATCGAGTCCCAAGGTGTTGCTGCTTCGCGTTGAGAACAGCAATCCGCAGCCGGTAGAGGTTAGTTTTGAAGTGAATTTTATTGATGAATTAAAGGTGGTGGAAACTTCCAATGTTCAGAAAGTTCAACTAGCTGCGGCAAAGCCGGGAAAGTCGAAAAAAGTCAAACTGAAATTCAAGCCTGCGAAATACAATCCCGACGATGTGGATGGTGTGGATGTTGAAATTCTGGAGGTAAAAAAATAGCCGTTGCTGTGCTCGGCTAGCGTTGTTGTTTCAACGATTAAATTGAGGGCTAACGAGACTTCGCCCGGAAGTCCTAATCTTTGATATACGTTTCAACCACATCAGCCAGCAACTCCTTCATCAGATTGGGGTCAACCACGGAGTAATTATCCGGTATTTCAAATTCTGTTGGCTCAACATCTTCAAAGGTTATCTGTCGCGCTTGCATGCGCATACAAATTCCGTATTGCTCAATTTCGTAAGCCATCATAAATCCATCTATTCCCCGATACGGATTCCACCAGTTCGAATCGTCAATGCCCACATCCGTTGAGGAATAAATATCGATGGATGGTTTTGTCGTATCGAGCGGATGAGCGATCGTTTTTACGCATTCGTATCCGCAAATCTGCTTGGTTTCTTGCGTTTTTTCCAGCCGATATTGCATCATGCTATTAAACCAGGCCGCTGTTTCCTGCTCATTCATGCGCATCGCCGAACGCGTACTCATGTTTTTTAGTAGCTGCACAAATTCTTTTTTCGAATGATCGACAATAAAATCGGTCGTGAGCATGTCGTAACTGGACTTCAACGAAGCGTGAATTCTATGTTTCTTGAACGCTA
>JBJTRD010000421.1:0-2484 GCA_046075945.1 Flavobacteriales bacterium | reverse complement strand
ACATTGGTACCTGCGTTTATATTAACCGGGCAATTGCGCAATAGCCCGACATTGTCTGTGGGCAAATCACACAGCAACACGGCTGATCCATCCTTCATATCCACTTCAAACAACTGATTTGTTGTAGCGCTTAGCACATACAACTTGTTGGCGAGAACAGCCAAATCGGTCGGCATGCCCAATGGTTCGAAACGCGCATCAATCGATTTCACGCGCTTCCAGGTGATGTAGCCGTTGCCCAGAAATGAACTCGTCTCCTCCGTATTCATATCAATCATACGCACTCGGTTGTTGTACGTATCTGCTATGTAGAGCTTGCCATTGGCGTGCACCATACCGCTGGGCCTGTTAAACTGCGACGTATACAATCCCTGATCGAAGTAGCCCGGCATGGTTGTGCCAATGAGCCGTGTGATTGAACCGTTGTCGTCAAACTCTATCAGCCGATTGTGGGCTGCGTCGTTCAGATAGATATGATCGCCGCCTTCTTCATAAGCGATATAAGTGGGTGTTTCGACAACAGGATTTGCGAATGCCGTGATTTCATAAGAAGGTCTGAACTGAAATGGAAGACAAGTATTAAAGACATTCCCTTGCTCATTGAGAATTTCGATGCGCTTGGTCACAGCTATGAATCCATCGTGACCGCCCTGCATAATGGTGCGATTTCCTTTTTCATACAGAATGAAAAACGGAGCCGAGGTAATTGCCACATCTTTGAATCCTGATAAATCGGCGAATACACCGATAGGATGAGTATAGGCATTGCGCTGAATGTAGTTGAGCAGGTGGCTGCGTGAAAGAGGGTTGGTCGTATCGGCGCGCAGTACTTCAACCAATTGAACGGCCGATATCTTCTGAGATGTGGCTTCGAGCTCGCGCAGGTAATAACTGCATTCTACACAACGCTCTTCACCAATTACAACGATGGCAATCTTCTCATGCAGATTGGACATTCCCAGCTTGTAATCGAGGTTCATCCATACGGCGTCGGTTGGAAATTCATCGATGGTTTTTGCAGGCACATTCTCCTGCGCAATCAACCACAGCGAAGCCATCATGAGCATACACACCGCCGGCAATCGAAGAAACATGGATTTCATACGCGTTAATTTGGTGAGCAACAAATGTAACCCGCGCACTCACTTTTACAGAGACCGCAGGCAAACTGAATTCAGAATAAAATAAAAAAGCGCACCGAAGTGCGCTCTTTCAATATGGTGTAAGACGTTGAAGCTTACTTCACCTTGTCGACCACGGCTTTGAACGCCTCGGGGTGATTCATTGCCAAATCGGCAAGCACCTTACGATTGAGTTCAACTCCGTTTTTGTGAACTTTACCCATAAACTCCGAGTACGACAATCCATACGGACGTACACCGGCATTGATACGGGCAATCCACAACGCGCGGAAGTTGCGCTTCTTGTGTTTACGACCTACGTATGCATAGGTCAACGCCTTTTCTACTGCATTTTTGGCAACGGTCCAAACGTTCTTACGTGAACCGAAATACCCTTTGGCCAATTTTAAGACTTTCTTTCTCCTGGCTCTGGAGGCTACTGCATTTTTACTGCGTGGCATAATGTTGATGTTTTTTGACGTTGGCGGCAGTTGTTACGCTGCTCTTAAGACCAAGTGTCGGGTTAAACGTACCTGCTCTGTTTTACCGGGATTAAGCGGTTGGGACGAGCAATTGTCTCCTGATCGATTTAGCATCAGCTGGGTGCACGATCGCATCGTTACCAAGGGCACGCTTACGCGCAGTTTCCTTCTTGGTGAGGATGTGTCTCTTGAACGCCTTTTTGTGCTTAATCTTTCCTGTGCCGGTGAGCTTGAATCGCTTCTTCGCGCCGGACTTGGTTTTTGATTTAGGCATTGTATTGATTATTAAAATTACTTCCGTTGTTATTTCTTCTTCGGATTGATGATGATAAACATCCGCTTTCCGTCGAGTTTGGGCATTTGTTCAGGAAGACCGTATTCCATGAGTTCCTGAATGAAACGCGTCAATAAAATCTCACCGCGATCCTTGTAAACAATTGAGCGGCCTTTGAAATGCACATAGGCCCTCACTTTGGCTCCTTCCTGCAAGAACGCTTTGGCGTGCTTGAGTTTGAAGTCGAAGTCGTGATCGTCGGTGTTGGGGCCGAAACGAATTTCCTTGGTAGTGATGTTCGTTTGCTTGGCCTTAATCTCCTTCATCTTCTTCTTCTGGTCATACAGAAATTTTCTGTAATCCCAGATACGACAAACAGGCGGCACCGCATTCCCAGAGATCTCGATAAGATCGAGCTCCATGTCCTGCGCCATTCGAATTGCTTCAGCACGTGTGTACACGCCCTGTTCAACATTATCACCTACCAGGCGCACTTCGGCGGCAGTGATTTTTTCGTTTAGCTTATGTTCGGGTTCGAGTGATCGGCGACCTCTCATTGCCCTGTTTTGCGGTGCGTTAATGGCTCCTCCTGTTTTACGTTTTACTT
>JBJTRD010000420.1:0-4365 GCA_046075945.1 Flavobacteriales bacterium | reverse complement strand
CCACCAAAAAGGAACGCCGCGAACTCGACGACTATACCGATTTCGATTTCGAAGAAGAATGGATGGAGGAAAGCGGTCCCTGAGCCTTGTCGAAGGGCGGCACATCTGAGGAGTAGCTCAAGCCGTATCTTGCGGCGCCATTTGCAACACCCTATGACCTCCTCTCGCCAACCCGGCATTCTCTTCATACTCATCACCGCTCTTATCGATTCGATCAGCATCGGCATCATCATTCCTGTATTCCCTAAGTTGATTATGAGCATGGAGCAGTGCGATGAAGGGCGGGCCGCGGTTATTGGTGGCTGGCTCATGTTCTGCTTCGCCATCATGCAATTCATTATGTCGCCCGTGCTTGGCAGCCTCAGCGATCGTTATGGTAGGAGACCGGTCTTGCTTCTCTCGCTTTTTGGATTTGGTATCGACTTTTTATTACTCGCCTTCGCACCCAATTTGGGCTGGCTTTTCATAGGTCGCATCTTGGCCGGAATCATGGGCGCGAGCTATACAACGGCATCGGCCTACATCGCCGATATCAGCGACGACAGCAACCGCTCCAAACATTTCGGCATGCTGGGTTCAGCTTTCGGCCTGGGTTTCATTATTGGTCCGGGCGTTGGCGGACTTCTGGCACAATGGGGCGTGCGCGTGCCCTTCATAGCATGTGCTGTGCTTTCTCTGCTCAACTGGTTGTACGGCTATTTCATTTTGCCCGAATCATTGCCCAAAGAGCGTCGTCGTGCTTTTGAATGGAAGCGGGCCAACCCCGTTGGTGCATTTATAAGTATTGCCAAATACCGCAGCATACTCGGCTTCCTGGCTGTTTTCTTTCTGCTATACCTCGGCGCACAAGCCGTCATGACCAACTGGCAATATTATACCATGCTCAAATTCGGTTGGGACGAAAAATCGATTGGCGCGTCCATCATGGCTGTCGGAATTATTGTAGCGCTTGTTCAAGGCGTACTCGTTCGCGTGGTCAATTCACGCATTGGCAATGCGAATGCAATGTTAGTAGGCCTTACACTCTACACCATCGGCATGGCCGGTTTTGGATTTGCTGCCAGTGGCATGTGGATGATGGTGGCCATATTGCCGTACTGCCTGGGTGGAATAAACGGACCGGCCATTCAATCGCTTATGACCGAGTCGGCGCCCGCCAATGCGCAGGGCGAGTTGCAGGGAATTATTACGAGTGTGCAGAGTATCACATCCATCATTGGGCCGCTGCTGATGGCCGGCATTTTCAGTTACTTCACAACAGCGGGAAACTACTATTTTCCCGGAGCGGCTTTCATCACCGCAGCCATTCTAATGCTCATCGCGCTTGCAATCGCTTGGCTTACCGTGCACAACCGAACATCCAACTAATTGCTCATGAAACACAAAGCTCTCTTTCTCGATCGCGACGGAGTCATCAATCATGACCCTGGCGATTATACCATGACCCTGGAAGAGTTTGTTCTGTTGCCCGATGTACTGAAGGCATTGTCGTTGGCTCAATCAAAAGGGTATATGCTCATTATCATTACCAACCAGGGTGGCATCGCTAAAGGGCTTTACACCCACTCTACCGTGGCAGCCATTCACGATTTCTTCCTTCGCACTTGTCAAGAGTCGGGTGTTGAAATCAAACGAATCTTTTATTCTCCCCATCACCCCGAATTCGGAACTTCCCTCACAAGAAAACCGGAGCGTCTGTTGATGGAACGTGCGCTGGCTCTGTATGATATTGATCCTTCAAGAAGTGTAATGATTGGCGACCGCGAGCGTGATGTACAATGCGCGGCACAAGTGGGAGTGCGAGGAATCTTAATACAGACCAATAGCAGCATATTAGAGACAGTGCGGGCGCTCGAATAACACCGACCCAATGAGCTACGTCTATCACAAGGGGGAGTTTTTGAGCGACACGGCAACCCACATTGCACGCGACAATCGTGCATTTCGTTTTGCCGATGGTTTCTTTGAAAGTATGCGCATTGTCAATGGGCGTGCTTTATTCCTGGAAAATCATTTTGCGCGAGCAATGGATACGGCCGCAGCATTGAAGATTAAGCCTGCTGAAGGTTTTTCCATAGAACAGCTTCGCAGTGAAATCGACGAGCTTCTCAAACGAAATAATATCAGCGAAGGCGGCAGAATGCGCATTACCTTTTATCGCAAATCGACCGGATTTTACCTTCCCAAACAAGATGAGATGACCTATTTCATCGAGGCTGAAGCCCTGCCCGACAATGAGTTTGTTTTGAATTCCACCGGTCGGATGGTCGATATTTTTCAGGACTTCAAAAAGGAATTGAATAAACTCTCTGTTTTCAAAACACTGAATTGTCAGCTCTACGTCCAGGCAGCCATTCATGCGCGCGACAAAGGGCTCGATGAGGCGCTCATTCAAAACAACAAGCTCTCCATCATTGAATCGAATTCCAGCAATCTGTTCATCGTAGCCAATGGTGTTTTGTATACCCCTACCCTGGAAGACGGATGTGTGGCAGGCACGATGCGTATGAACATCATCAACCTGGCACTTGAAAATAAAATCAAGGTGTACGAGTGCACTCTAAACCCGCACAATTTGCTGACGGCCGATGAAATGTTTCTAACCAATGCAGTTAGAGGCATCGAATGGGTTGTAGGGTATCGCACCAAGCGTTACTTCAATGATATGTCGAAGAAAATGATCGGCTTTCTCAACGAAAGTGCGCGAGTATACACAAGCGATGTTGGAACCATATCCTAGATTCGATTAACGATTTGTTGATTCTTATTATCGTTCGTTTGCACCTGTGATGTGGGCATTTCTCCTAATTTGCGTCCCCAAAGATTACTACTGTGAATAACGTTATAACGAAAATAATTTTGTTGTCAATCGCCTTTGTGGGCACCTCTGTATTACTCGGTTCATGTAAAGATGAAGAAGAGCCCGAGGTAGAAAGCCCCATTGTTTGCAGCCTTCCCAACGGCACACTGCGCTGGACCATTGATGGTGTAGAGCGTTGCGCCAATGCATCCCTTTTTGGTGATTACGGAATGTTTCTAACGGTGAACGGAATCGCAATTGAAGGTCAAACCCTGACACTCGAATTAGATAGCTTATCTGTGGGAACACACGAACTATCGTACGACTCGAATTTCATGCTCTACACCGATGGATTGGCTGTAGCATGGGAAGCCACCAACGAGCAGCCTGGAACAATTAACATAACATCCCACAATGAGGCTACGAATAGATTAGAGGCGACTTTTCAAATTAATCTGGTCAATCCCATCAACAGCGCGGTGAAAACCATCACCAACGGTCAGCTCATTATAAATTACACTGAATAATTATCGGATTCAATACACACATCAACAAAGATTAAAACCCATACGAATTCTATGAAAAAATACCTTCCCATTTCGGCACGTATCGTAGTTTCCATTTTGTTTTTGGTTTCGGCCGTATCCAAGATGTTTCCTATCTGGATGTTTGAAAAACAACTCGTCGATTTAGGTGTTTGCAGTTGGTGCGATGCCCCTTATTTCTCGCGCCTGCTTATCGCTCTTGAAGGTGCTATTGGTATTGCAATTCTGCAACGTCATTTCCTCAAGCGCTTCGTAATTCCTGTTACTGCCTTTTTACTTGTTGCCTTCTGCGTTCATCTCTCAATAGAAATGGTGAAGCACGGAGCCATGAACGGCAACTGCGGCTGCTTCGGGCAACTCATTCCCATGACACCCCTGGAAGCGTTCATTAAAAACGTACTTACGCTGGGGTTATTGGTTTATATCTATCGCACATCGGAAGAATACGAGCGCGGGAGTAATCGCTTCATAGTTCCGATGTTTATCTATTCGGTCTGTGCGTTTCTCATGTTCGCTGTATTTCCATTCTGTCCATGCGAAGAGGAAGCTACTGCATCCAACACCGAAATGGTCGAAGAGCAGGTTGTTGAGAATACACCATCGGTAGATGACAGCACGGCTGTTCCTTACATTGATAGCTTGAATGCAGTGGTTACATCGCCAATACAAGCCAACAACATAGTTGAGGTTGATGAAGTACAGCCTCCCAAAGTTAAATCGCGCTTCTCTGAATTTAAATCCATCGGAGGTAAAAAGGTGAACCTCGACGAGGGCAAAAAAATACTGTGCTTCTTCGCTCCCGGTTGCGACCACTGCCGCGAGACAGCCAAGGAACTGAAAGCGCTGGCAGCCAAAATGAAGCTTCCCGACACCTATATCCTCTTCATGGACGAGGAACCTTTTCTGATACCTGATTTTTTAAAAGAAACGTCGTTCAACAAACCACATGAAATTGTCGACATTCCAAAATTCTGGACATTGCTCGGCAGCAATGCATCGACGCCCGGAGTTTATTATCTG
>JBJTRD010000419.1:0-2017 GCA_046075945.1 Flavobacteriales bacterium | reverse complement strand
AGCCAACGGATTGGTCTGGTCCATGAACTGGCTCAGCTGGTTGGTTCCGAAGAACGAGTTGATGACCGAGCTCAACGTCTTAGCGTTGATCAAATCAATCGGGGTGAATACCTCGTTGTCGCGCACGTTCATGCGCTCGCGGCTGGTGCGGGCCATACGAGCCAAACCTACTGCGAACTGATTGTAGAGCTGCTCTCCAACGGTGCGAACACGACGATTCGACAAGTGGTCGATATCATCGACGTCGGCTTTGGAGTTCACCAATTCAATCAAATACTTGATGATTTGGATGATATCGTCCTTGGTAAGTGTGCGGCTTTGTGAGTTGGTATTACCCAGTTTGCGGTTGATGCGGAAACGTCCTACTTCACCAAGGTCATAACGTTGTTCCGAGAAGAAAAGCTTGTCGATAACACCGCGAGCTGTTTCCAAATCCGGTGGCTCAGCATTGCGCAGCTGACGGTAGATGTATTCTACCGCTTCCTTTTCCGAGTTGGAAGTATCTTTCTGCAGGGTATTGTGAATAAGGGTGAAGTCGGCAGAGTTCGATTCCTCTTTGTGCAGGATAATCGACTTGGTTCCGCTTTCTACTATGACGTCGATGTGCTGGTTTTCGAGAACCACTTCACGGTCGAGTACCACCTCGTTACGTTCGATGGAAACCACCTCACCGGTATCTTCATCTACGAAGTCTTCAACCCATGTTTTCAAAACACGGGCGGCGAGGCGACGGCCCAGTACACGCTGAATACCAGCCTTCGAAACCTTCACTTCCTCAGCGAGGTTGAAGATTTCAAGAATCTGACGGTCACTTTCGTAACCGATTGCGCGCAGCAATGTGGTAACCGGAAGCTTTTTCTTGCGGTCGATGTATGCGTACATCACGTTGTTGATATCGGTAGCAAACTCAATCCATGAACCACGGAACGGAATGATACGCGCGCTATATAATTTGGTGCCATTGGCATGGCGGCTTTGTCCGAAGAATACGCCCGGTGAACGGTGGAGCTGTGAAACGATTACGCGCTCGGCACCATTGATTACAAACGAACCCTGTGGAGTCATGTATGGGATAGTTCCCAAGTACACATCTTGCACGATGGTTTCGAAGTCTTCGTGTTCTGGGTCGGTACAATACAGCTTAAGTTTGGCTTTCAGCGGCACGCTGTAGGTGAGGCCGCGTTCGATACATTCCTCAATGGTGTAGCGTGGAGGATCCACGAAGTAGTCGAGGAATTCCAGTACAAACTGGTTTCGGGTATCGGTGATAGGGAAGTTCTCAGAGAATACTTTGTAGAGACCTTCGTTGCTTCTGTTTTCAGGGTTTGTTTCCAATTGGAAGAACTCCTTGAACGAAGCCAATTGAATTTCCAGGAAGTCCGGATATTCGTAAAAGCTTTTGGTAGAGGAGAAATTGTGTCTCTCGTCTGTTTTTTTAAGTGTTGCCAAGTCCTTAAGTTGTTTAATGTTGTCCGTTCGCTCTTAAACCAGCGACTTTGCTTTTTCCTTGTTCGAAGTTTAACGTCGGTTAGAAGGTTTGGACGCCTGCGGGGCAGGGGAGAGTGCAATCAAATTGCAATGACATTAAACGAGTTTAGGCCACCCCTCTACACCGGGTGTAGAAGGGGGCCTCAACTGTTTTAATGCGTAGGTTGATTACTTGATTTCAACTTTCGCTCCTGCTTCTTCAAGTTGTGTTTTCAAGCCGTTTGCTTCGTCTTTTGTAACACCAGTCTTGAGAGGAGATGGAGCCTTGTCTACTGCGTCTTTTGCTTCTTTCAAGCCAAGACCGGGCAAGTCTTTCACCAATTTCACTACTGCGAGTTTGTTGTCACCACCTGCAACAAGGATAACATCAAATGCAGTCTTTTCTTCTGCGGCAGCAGCGCCACCACCACCACCGGCTACCATTACTGGAGCGGCCGCAGCAGGCTCGATACCATAATCATCTTTCAGGATTGCGGCAAGCTCGTTTACTTCTTTAACTGTAAGGTTTACGAGGCTTTCTGCCATTGCT
>JBJTRD010000418.1:0-3548 GCA_046075945.1 Flavobacteriales bacterium | reverse complement strand
CAACTCGACGACTCCAAGAAGCCGCTTATTCATGCACAAATAAAAACCGAGCAGTTTCCATGCGTTCGATGGTAATAGTGTACATGCAAAGAATTGCGATGATGAAACTGCTGACGCCGAGTATTTGCATATTGCGTATGATGCGCATCCGACTGCGCAGGTTTTTTATTTGTGCATGAATAAGCGGCTTCTTGGAGTCGTCGAGTTGGTGATAGCGGTCGTGCAGATTGCGCACCACGTTGGCCAGCGCCAGAAAGCGGTTGGTGTAAGCAAGCATGATGAGGCTGATGGCAGGAAAGAGGAGCGCAGGGGTATTGATGTTGATGTCCATGATGCTGCGAATTACGCAAGCCGGGGCATACCTTATTCCTCTGAATTATAAAATATTCCCAACAACGGAAAGGTCTTATGTGGGGCCGCATACTTTTGCCAGGTGAAATTCGAATTGACATCGCAGTATACGCCCAGTGGCGACCAGCCCACAGCCATTCGTGAATTGAGCGAAGGCATCGAGCGGGGCGATAAGTTTCAGACGTTGCTCGGTGTGACAGGTTCCGGTAAGACGTTTACGGTGGCCAATGTGATTGCCAATACACAGCGCCCCACATTGGTACTGAGCCACAATAAGACTCTCGCGGCGCAGCTTTACTCCGAGTTCAAAGCTTTCTTCCCCAACAACATGGTCGAGTACTTCGTGAGCTACTACGACTACTATCAGCCTGAAGCGTTCATTCCAACAACCGGGGTATACATCGAAAAGGATCTCCAGATAAATGATGAGATTGAAAAACTTCGCTTATCCGCTACAAGTGCGTTGCTGAGCGGCAGGCGCGATGTAATTGTGGTGGCGAGTATCTCTTGCATTTACGGTATTGGTAATCCCATCGAATTTCATAAAAGCGTAATTCCCATTAAGCGTGGTCAAGCCATAAGCAGACAGGGATTTTTGCATCGCCTGGTGGAAGGACTGTATAGCCGCACGCGCGCCGACTTTACGCGCGGCACCTTTCGTGTGCAAGGCGACAATGTCGATGTATATCTGGCGTACGCCGATTACGCCGTGCGTGTAGCGTTTTTCGGAAATGAAATAGAAAGCATCCATACCATCTACCCCGATAGCGGTAAGAAAATTATGGACTTCGAAATGATTTCCTATTTACCCTGCCAACCTCTTTGTGACGAGTCGTGAAACAATGACACAGGCTATTTGGGAGATTCAGCAGGACATGGTGAAGCAGGTGAAAAATTTTGAAGGACAGGGTAAGTTTATTGAAGCCAAGCGCGTGGAAGAGCGTGTGGTGTATGATATTGAAATGATGAAGGAACTCGGCTATTGCTCGGGCATTGAAAACTACTCACGCTACTTCGATCGCAGACAGCCGGGCCAGCGTCCTTTCTGTTGCTCGATTATTTCCCGGAAGATTATCTGATGGTGATCGACGAGAGTCACGTCACGGTTTCGCAAGTGGGCGCCATGTATGGAGGTGACCGCTCCCGCAAAGTGAATTTGGTCGACTACGGATTTCGGTTGCCCAGTGCCATGGACAATAGGCCGCTCACCTTCGAAGAGTGGGAGGCGCTGCAAAATCAAGTTATTTATGTCAGTGCCACGCCGGCCGATTACGAATTGCAAAAGGCCGGTGGAGTGCTGGTAGAGCAGGTGGTGCGTCCAACGGGGCTGCTCGATCCGCCGATTGATGTGCGGCCCTCGCTGAATCAGATCGATGATTTGATAGGGGAGATACAGGCCACGATTGCTAAGGAGGAGCGTGTGCTGGTAACTACGCTCACCAAGCGCATGGCGGAAGAGTTGGCGAAGTATCTCGATAAGTTAAGTATTGCTTGCCGATATATCCACAGTGAAGTGCAAACGCTTGATCGCATTGAAATACTGCGCGATTTGCGCGAAGGCAAGTTCGATGTGCTCGTGGGCGTTAACCTGTTGCGAGAAGGTCTCGATTTGCCCGAAGTATCGCTCGTCGCCATCATGGATGCCGACAAAGAAGGGTTTTTGCGCAGCAACCGATCGCTTACGCAAACGGCCGGTCGCGCGGCGCGGAATGTCAATGGACGCGTTATCATGTATGCCGATAAGATTACAGACAGCATGCAGCAGACGATTGATGAAACATCGCGTCGTCGTGAAAAGCAAATTGCCTACAACCTCGAAAACGGCATCACGCCAATGCAGGTGAAGAAGGGCAAGTCCACCATATTTGAACAAAGCGGTGTGCTCGATAAGCGCAAGGCTGTATACAACGAAGAAGAACATCAAATAGGAGCCGCGGCCGACCCGGTGCTCAGTTACCTCAACGAAGAGCAATTGAAGAAGGCCATCGAACAGACCACGAAGAAAATGGAAAAGGCCGCGCGCGACATGGACTTCATGGAAGCCGCCCGTCTGCGCGATGAGATGCTGGCGATGAGGAAACTTCTAGGATAACAGGATAATAGGATTGTAGGATTGTAGGGATGTTTCAGGTCCACCTTAAATTTCGGCTTTCAGCTTCCAACTTAGGGGACGTTCAATAGAGCTCTATCCTACGCGCCGCAGCTGTAAATACGCCTGATGACCGGGCATAATCGAATTCAACGTAATAAGCAGCTTTGCCATTCCCTACAATCCTACAATCCTAATTCCGTGAACTCTTAACCTGCATCAATGTTTTCCACTTCGTCGCGAAATCAACTTCGCGGCTTTAAAAATTTTATAAAAACACTTATGAAAAAACTCTTTATCGCGGCCGCTGTATTGGCCAATTTCTCTTTCACAGTAAACGAAGTAGCTAACTGGGGTATAGATGCCTCTCACTCACGTCTGGGCTTCACATTGAATCACCAGGGTATTGCAGAACTTCAGGGTGAATTCAAAAAAGTAGATGTTACTGTTTCAGCTTCAGCAGCCGATTTCTCGGATGCGAAAATCGAACTGACCGCACAAGCCAACAGCATCTACACAGGTTCAGAAGGTCGCGATGGTCACTTGCAAACACCCGATTTCCTCGATGCAGCGCAGTTCCCAACAATCACTTTCAAGAGCAGCTCAATGAAGAAAGTAGGCGAGAAGGATTATGTAATCAAGGGTGACCTCACCATGCACGGAGTTACCAAACCTGTTGAATTGAAAGCACGCCACAACGCCACCATCCAAACCAAGCAAGGCATCGACGTAGCAGGTTTCAAAGTAACCGGCACCATCAAACGCACAGACTTTGGCGTGGGCGCGAGCTTCCCATCAGCTGTGGCGAGTGATGAGATGCAGGTGAATGCGGACATTGAAATTTCCAGGAAATAGTGGCGAGTTGCAAATGACGAGTGGTGAATTCGCCACTCGCCATTCGCCATTAGTCACTAATATTGTCCCATGGAATTGACTACCACACTCAAAAACACCGCGCTCACGCATGTGCACGAGCGTCTCGGGGCTAAAATGGTTCCGTTTGCAGGCTACAATATGCCTGTGCAATACTCAGGGTTGATTGAAGAGCACAACACCGTGCGCAACGCGGTAGGGGTTTTCGATGTTAGCCACATGGGTGAGTTTTGGG
>JBJTRD010000417.1:0-5404 GCA_046075945.1 Flavobacteriales bacterium | reverse complement strand
GGAGTTAGCGGTTGGTCATCCATGGTTATTAGCACGTCACCATACATTTCACTTGAATAAATGCCGCAGTAATTGGCTAGTGGAAGTGATAGTCGGGTTCCCTTGGCACGAGCCGCTTCATCTTCAGACAACGCTTTCTTTACAGCTTCTCCTTCCTCACGTTTGAATCCTTCAAACAGCGCAAGCCAGTCCTCTTTTGCGCCGATTGCATTTCCTTTTTTATCGAATTCCATTAGGAAAGCATCCAGTATCTCATAGGTCAGGCAGCTTGGGGCCGAATTGATGTTGTTGGTGAGTATCACGAATCCCAGATTTTTCTCGGGCACCAGCACTGTTTTCGATATCATTCCGTCGTAGCCACCTCCATGACTCACGATTTTACAGCCTCGGTATTCCATCAGCTCCCACCCCAAGCCATAGCCGTTGAAATGACGCGATGGCATGTGTTCACGCTGCCATTTGCCCACGGGTTTAGGAGTGTAATTTTCCCACATTTCCCACGATCTCTGTTCATTCCAAAACGTCTTTCCCTGGAGGGTGCCTTTGCCCAACTGCAATCGAATCCACTGACTGAGCTCTGCAACGGATGCATTGATGCTTCCCGCCGGGCCAATGTTGTCCCAGTTGACATAGTCGATAGGTATATTTTTACCTTCAACTTCGTTGTGAGGTGAGGCGATGTTATTTGTTATTCCCGATTGAATAGTACCGTTTGAAGTACGATAATCTGAAACGGAAGTGTTGGCCGTTTTCATTCCAAGCGGGTTGAAAAATGTCTCTGCAATGAATTGGTCCCACGGCTGGCCGGTAATTTTCTCTACCACTAACCCGGCTGCCAGATACATGATATTGGAATATCCGTATTGTTCGCGAAACCCAAAGCTAGGTTCCAGAAATTTCGCACGCTTCACTATTTCTTCGCGGGAATGGGTGGTCCCATACCAGATTAGATCGCCGCTAAATGTGTCGAGTCCGCTCCGGTGGCAAAGCAAATCGCGAATGGTAAACTCTTCGCTGACATAAGGAGAGTACAAGGTGAAGTAGGGCAGATAGGTGCGCACTTTATCATCCCAGCGAAGCTGTCCTTTGTCTACCAAAATAGCCAAGGAAGCAGCTGTGAAAGCCTTGCTATTACTGGCGATAGCAAAGAGAGTGCTGTCATTCACCTGTATTCCGGTTGCCGTGTTGCATACACCATATCCTTTCGAAAAAACAACCGCATCGTCTTTCACTATGGCTATGGATATGCCCGGAACGTTGAGCCTCCCGAGAGTGTTTTCGGCAAGTTTATCGATTCGTGCAAGCCGATTCTTGAGCTGATTATTTTGGGCAAATAGGAAGTTTGAACTGAAAACAAAGAAGTAAGCCGCTAGAAGATTTTTCATGGGGCGAACGTACGATTAACCGTTGAAAAATTGGTTGTTTGTTTTGGGGTTTAATGCATATTTTTAGGCACGTTTCACCTAAACAATACATCTTATTCATTCGCCTAATCCCATGAAAAGAGCTTTATTTCTATTTATTGTTTTAATCCTATCCATTCAGGTCTGGTCGCAGCGTTTAGCAAGAAATAAGGACAGTGGTTATGTAGTTGCAAGCCAGTTTGCCATTACACCTCCACTAACAGAACTCGCCAGGCAATTTCCGGTTGATGAAAACGCTGCAATTAGCAAGGAGAAGGAGGAAGAGGAAGCGGAGGATCGAAAAAAACACAGACCTCAAAAATTTAAGTTTTCGGTAGAGGACGACCCTATTGTTTATGGTAACGACGAGGCTACAATTCAACGTGGGCCGGGTGAGAAGCCCTCCGATAATATGAAGGCCAGTTGGGGTGGTCAAACAACAACTGGATTCCGACCCTTTGACCCTACAGGTGCAGTGGGACCCAATCATTACGTTCAGATGATTAATGCGACCACATTTAGGGTGTATGATAAAACGACCGGCACAGTTATACTTACTCAGACATTGGGAAATCTGTGGTCGCCGGCTACCGAGAATGCGGGTGACCCCATTGTATTGTACGATAAGCCCGCGGATAGGTGGATGCTCGCTCAGTTTGGTTCGATCAATAACAACAATATTTACATTGCTGTTTCAACGACTTCCGACCCCACGGGTTCTTATTATACCTGGACATTTTCATCGCCTGCTTTTCCGGATTATTTAAAATTTGGTGTTTGGCATGATGGCTATTACATGACCAGCAACCAAACCGACCAGGTACAGCGCGTATTTGCCTTTGAGCGCAATGCGATGCTTACCGGCAGCCCTACTGCACGTGCCGTTTGGCAAGGGTATTCGCCACCACGTGGGGGCGGTTTCTTCTGTCCGCTGCCGGGCTGCGCATCCGATGGCATATTGCCTCCTGTTGGCACACCATGTCCGATTTATTCTTTTTCCGATAATGCCTGGGGTACGGGAATTACGGATGCTGTGCAGATTTACAATATGAGCGTGAATTGGGCATCTACCCCCACCGCTTCCATATCGCTCGCCAATACAGTGCCCGTCGCGGCATTTGACGCTTCCTATAGTCCATCCTTATTAGACTGTTCGCAACCCGGTACCACACAAAGACTTGACGGCATCGGTGGATGTCTGATGTATCGGGTTCAATGGAAAGCATGGCCCACATACAATTCAGTTGTGATGAATTGGGCTGTGAGAATCAGTTCAACCCAACGCAGTATCAAGTGGTGTGAGTTGCGACAGAATACAACTACAGGAGTTTGGTCGTTGTATCAGGAAGGAATATACACGCCCGATACGGATACCCGTTGGATGGGAGCCATTTGTATGGATAATAATGGTGGAATTGGGTTGAGCTACATCAAATCAAATTCTACGACAGTTTTCCCCGGAATTTATTATACTGGAAGAAGTGCATGTGATCCGCTTGGCACAATGCCAATTGCCGAAACACTGGTAATAGCGGGCGCGGGTTCTCAAACCGGATCAAATAGGGTAGGGGATTATGCACATACTACACTCGACCCATCGGATGGTGTTACATTTTGGAGTACCAGTGAATACATGGGAGGGCCTACCGGAAGCAGCGCGGCTCGTACTCAAATATTTTCCTATGCAATCCCTAGTTGCACTACCAATGCTTCGGTAACCATTGCTATTACGTCGGGTTCAAATCCAATTTGCGGAACGGCAAGCACCACATTTACAGCCATACCGGTGAACGGTGGCTCGGCACCGTCCTATCAGTGGAAAGTGAATAATGTCAACGTGGGTACCAATAGTCCCACCTATACAACTTCATCGCTAACCAATGGCCAGGTAGTAACGTGCGTAATGACTTCTAATCTTCCCGGAGTGACAGCCAATCCGGCTACTTCCAACGCGATAACTATGTCGGTGACGACTGCTGTAACTCCGGCAGTAAGCATTGCCCTTTCCGGAGGTACGAATCCTACATGTCCAAGCAATACGGTGACTTTTACCGCGACTCCAACCAATGGAGGTTCCACGCCTTCTTATCAATGGAAGGTAAATGGAGCCAATGTCGGAACGAACTCGCCCACCTTCACAGCAACGATGGCAAACAGTGCAGTGGTAAGCTGTGTTCTGGCCAGTTCGCTTACATGCGTTACTGCCTCTACAGCAACGTCGAACTCTATAACAGTCACACATATCGTATCCACTACCCCGACGGTAACTATTAGTCAGACGACCGGAACCAACCCACTTTGCTCGGGAGCACAAGCCACATTCACAGCAACTGTTACAGGTGCCGGTAGCCCTTCCTATCAATGGAAATTGGATGGCGTAAACGTGGGCACCAATAGCAATACCTACACATCCTCCTCATTGACTAACGGACAGCAAATACAATGCGTCGTCACTTCGTCGCCTACGTGTCCAACAACCTATACCCTGGGAACCGGCACGGGCACCAATACGACTACATCGAATGCTGCTGTTGCCTATCCATCATACTATGGCGCCGGACGTCAGCAATATATTATTCGAGCTTCCGAATTGACAGCCCTTGGCATGAGTGCAGGTAACATCAATTCAATTGCATTTAATATCAATGCTACAGTTGGTTCGCCCTCAACATTGAATAATTACGCCATTAAATTAGCCACAACATCGGCAATTTCCGCCACCACGACATTTTCAACAAGCACACTTACGACTGTGTTTGGTCCGTCTAATTATACGCCCGTGGTAAGTTCTTGGAATCCTCATTCGTTTATTGCCCCATTTGCTTGGAATGGGACATCAAACCTGGTAGTTGATGTATGTTTTGCCAATGGAGTAATTGGATCGATTGCGTATCAAAATTTTCAGTCAGCGCCCGGATTCACGGCCACTACCTATTATGAGGTGGATCAGGTTACATCGGGTGTTTGTACGCAGGGAACAGGCACCACCAATGCAAATCGTCCGAATATCCAATTTGGAATGGCTACAACCAATACCACAAATTCCAATACGATAACGATGTCGGTCAACTCGCCAACTACCCCCACTTTTGCAGCGGTGGGACCTTATTGCAGCGGCGCGAGTGTTCCGGCATTGCCGACGACATCGACTAACGGCATCACAGGTAGCTGGTCGCCATCTATCAGCAACACGACAACAACAACCTACACCTTCACTCCAACGGCAGGCCAGTGCGCCACGACGACCACGCTCACGATTACCATCACACCGAACGTGACACCCACGTTTGCAGCGGTGGGACCGTATTGCAGCGGCGCAAGTGTTCCTGCATTGCCAACGACATCTACGAATGGTATCACTGGAACGTGGAGTCCGGCCATAAGCAACACCACGACCACGACCTATACTTTTACGCCCACAGCAGGGCAGTGTGCAGTAGTTAGTTTCTTGAATATAATAATTGAAACCGGAGGCTGCACTTCGGCTGGAGCCTGTAACTTCAGTGCGAACGCTATTTTGCGACGATGGATCATGTACTTTCCCGGGATGCACCAATCCGGCTGCATTAAACTACAATGAAAGTGCAGGTTGTGATGATGGAACGTGCGTATTCACAGGCGTTCCGGGTTGCACGGATGTAACAGCATGCAACTATAATTCGGACGCAACGGTGAATGATTTTTCGTGTACCTATTCGGGATGCACCGATCCTGCGGCCTGCAATTTTGATGCTTCTGCCGGCTGTGAAAATGAGTCATGCATTTTCGCTCCGAACGTGACAATAAGTAATGATGCAGGAACCAACGAGATTAATTGTAATGTGGCTACAATAACATTGAATGCCAATGGCGCTGCAAATTACATCTGGAGCAATGGTGAAGTGGGTTCAACAATTACTGTATCAGCAGGAGGAGAGTATTTTGTCACAGGATCGAACGACATTGGTTGCGAGGCAACAGTATCAATTGATATTACCGACAATTCAACTCCGCCAAACGTA
>JBJTRD010000416.1:0-2324 GCA_046075945.1 Flavobacteriales bacterium | reverse complement strand
GCTCCTTCAGAAGAGTACATGGCATTTCCGCCCACAAAAGAGGGTGGAGTGCTATTGAAGTCGATGCCGGCCCCGAAGCCGTATGCCCAGAAATTGTTTTGGTTTTGGGCGGAGAGGGTAGTAATCGAACCTGCAAGGAGCAGGCTTGTTAATGAAGGGAGTGGGTGTAGTCGAAGTTGCATAACCTTCAAACAATCGCAATTGGAAAGAGTTTATGCGGGTGGTGAGTACACTTAGTCTTCTTTGCCTTTCACCGCAATGGCCTTTACCTTCAGCGCTTCGAGCAGAGGTGTTGCGTCGTCAGCATCGATGATTACTTTTTGATCGATGGTTCGTAAATTACGATTGGAAAGAACGCCCATGGTGCGTTTCCGATTTCGTTAAAGCGAACTAAGTGCGAATAGAACCTTGGCGGCCTGCCTATTGCTTTATTATTTTGATAGCATCACCACCGGCAAAAGGGAATCGCATAAAATACATCCCACTTGGCAGCTCCGCAATGGATACCACTGTGGACTGACCCTGAATTCGACCTGATAGGACTATTGCACCTGTTAGGTCGGTAAGTATGTATTCCTGTCCCGCTGTTAACTCTTCTGAGTGAATTCGTATGAAATCGCCTGCAGGATTGGGATATACGCGATGCTTAAAGCCCTGGAGAGGGTCGACACCATTCGCGTTTAAGTCAGAAACACATCGCAAGCAGCATCCATAGTTGGCCCAATAAGCATTTCGAACCGCCATATCTTGCGGATAGGCCAGCTCCAGGAAGAAACCCATACCTGGGCCCACCTCCGTGGATAACCAGTAGCTTGCCGCAGCGTCGTAACTCAAGGAGAATTGCCCCTGAGGGTTGCGGCCGCCATTGGGTATCGCCGAGAATCCCGAAAGGTTCGTCGCATTGGTATTGGGTGGGCGCCAATAGGTGAGTCCTGTGCTTTTTAAGGGTCCGCCTGCAGTGTTGGGCGTGTTGCCCGGTTGCTGCGGATCTGCATTTGGATCAAGAAAGAAAATGAGGTCATATAGATCGGTCAGGGTGGGCACTCGCCAACCAACAGGACATGGATTTCGCGTGTCCTGCGCCACAAAGAAATTATAGAGCTTGCCGTAAGGACAATCGTATGTGGGGTCGTTTTGGTACGAGCATAAGCCCGGACCATTCAGCCCGGACCATTCAGCAGAATCACTTACTGCCGGAATCAGTTCGCCATTCTGAAATCGGCCAACTTTTAAATTCTCAGCAAACCAAATCTTATCGTCTATAACCACTGTTTTGTATGAATTACCATCGATGTCGGTAATCTCATCATACGTTATCGCACCATTGTGAATGCTCGCTGCTCCGCAAGTGTGATTTGTTTCCTGGCTCACTACATCGGTAGGATGAGCGATATGTAGAACAGCCATTGCAATAATCCATCGCGCTTTATTTATTACAATATATTTCATCGTTCAATTGTTTGAAAATACAAGTGGAACATATCAATAGTTGAGATTCTAAACTCACCGTTTCATCAACCCATCCACCGAATACTTACCGGGCCCAGTCAAAAACAACGCAACATAAAGTAACAGATACAAGAGCCCGTGCTCACGATCTTCGAATGGGTCGCCGGCGTGGATGACGAAGACAATTATGATCATACAGATAATGAGCGGGATCAACGCAGCTCGCGTGAACAGGCCTGCACCGACCATTAGCGCGCAAACCAACTCTGCAAACACCGTTAGTGCTTTGGAGGCGACGGGCCCCACATGCAGTGGGTCGGGCCACTCTTCAATTTCAGTGTAGAAATCGGCGTACTTCGACCATCCATGCAAGGCCATGAGAGCAGCCGCCAAGCGAAACAGCAGTAGCGCAGCGTCGAGGGCTACTACGTTCGATGATGCAACAAATCGAAACAGGCGTTGAAGTGTTTTCATAAAGAGTTCTGATTTGCAAGTTTATTATTGAAGCGGAAAAATGCCTTCTTAAGTCAAATGTTCTACTTCGCTTTGATCGGCGCCTTTTTGTAGCGACCCAAGGCAACGAATACTGTTAGCACGAAGAACACAACGGTTGCGACAATCGGCTCATCATGCGATAGGTGATATTGCGCTGCAAGCAGCATGATTACTGAAAGTCCTGCTGCGGCTAAGGGAGTGAGAATTGGCATGATGCGCAAGGCGGCAGGCAAGATGAGTCCAAGTGCTGCGAGCAATTCCGATACCCCGATGAGACGGACAGTGGAAGAATCGTAACTGGTCACGAACGTCATTCCGTTTGCGACAAGTTGATCCATCGGTGCAGAAACTTTCATGAATCCGGCCATGCCGAAGGCGGC
>JBJTRD010000415.1:0-2372 GCA_046075945.1 Flavobacteriales bacterium | reverse complement strand
ACCCTCCGCCAACAAACCAAGAAAGCTACCGGCCAGCCCAACTATGCCCTCGCCGACTTTATAGCACCGAAAGAAAGCAACGTGCAGGATTACGTTGGTTGCTTCGCGGTGTGTGCCGGTTTCGGGGTCGATGCGTTAGTTAAGAACTATGAAACCGCGCATGACGATTACAGCGCAATTCTGGTGAAAGCACTTGCAGATCGACTTGCGGAAGCGCTGGCTGAATACATGCACGAAAAAGTGAGAAAAGAAATCTGGGGCTATGCATCGAATGAGGCATTCTCGAACGAACAGCTCATCGACGAATCGTATCAAGGTATTCGGCCGGCTCCGGGTTATCCGGCTTGTCCCGACCACCTCGAAAAAAAGACCATCTGGGAATTGCTGCAGGTTGAAAAAACTATTGGCATTTCACTTACCGAATCACTGGCCATGTATCCGACTGCAGCGGTTAGCGGATATTATTTCGCACATCCGGGTGCGAAGTATTTCGGCATTCAAAAAATTACAGCAGAACAAGTAAACGACTACGCAACGAGAAAAGGAATAAGCGTAAATGATGCAGAAAAATGGCTTAGTCCCATACTCCTATAACCAAGCACCATGAAAGTAATTGATCATATTTCAAAAGCAAAATCAACGCTCTTTTCAATCGAGATTTTGCCACCATTGAAAGGACAAACCATCAACTCCTTGTTTGAAACAATGGATGAGCTGATGGATTTCTCTCCTGCATTTGTTGATGTGACCTATCATCGTGAAGAATATGTCTTCAAGGATGCCGGCAACGGTCTATTGGAAAAGCGAGTAGTGCGCAAACGTCCGGGCACAGTGGGTATTTGTGCGGCCATAAGCAACCGCTATAAAGTGGACACTGTACCGCACATTATCTGCGGAGGTTTTAGCAAGCAAGACACCGAAGATGCGCTTATCGATTTGAATTTCGTTGGACTCGATAATGTGCTCGTGCTGCGCGGCGACCCCATAAAAAGCGAAGGCCGTTTCAAACCTGAACCGGACGGACATGCATACGCAGTTGACCTTGTGCATCAGGTTGTGGAAATGAATAGCGGCAAATACATCGATGCCGATTTGAAAGATGTGCAGAAGACCAACTTCTGCATTGGGGTAGCCGGCTATCCCGAAAAACACTTCGAAGCACCCAACATGAATTCGGACTTGCGCTATTTGAAAGCGAAAGTTGACGCAGGTGCTGAATATATTGTTACGCAGATGTTCTACGACAACCAGGCGTTCTTCAAGTTTGTCGATGACTGTAAAGCAATGGGCATTGACGTCCCCATTATACCGGGATTAAAACCGCTTGCAAGCCGATCACAACTGAGCGTCATTCCTCACCACTTCCACATCAACATGCCCGATGAATTGGTGCAGATGGTGGAGAAGGCAAAATCAGAGGAGGAGGTTCGAAACATCGGAATTGAATGGTGCATTGAGCAATCGAAAGAATTGATGAAGTCGGGAGTGCCTGTGCTCCATTATTATACTATGGGAAAAGCGAAGAGCACGAAGGCGATAGCGAAAGCGGTGTTTTGATAATGACGAGGGACTAATGACGAATGACAAGCGATTCAAAGGACTCACTTCGGACAACTAAGTCATTCATCATTTGTCACTTGTCATTTGTCACTTATTTTAATGACCCACATCGCCTCCCTTACCTCCTTCCACCACGGCAAGCGTACAAGCTGCTCGGGGTCTTGATTGGTAATTGAGGAAAGCTCCGTCAACAGGCGTTGAAGCTTCATGCCCTTTGCTGCAAAAGACATTTCTGCCGCATTCGTATCAAAGTATTCAAAGACAACCAAAGGCAGTTTGATTTTAATGTGGCCACGCTTCAACACAACAACGGCCTCAGCAATATCATTTGTTGTCTGTAACATCTTCATGGACTCCCCTTGCCAAAAAACCATGTATCCCGGCGTATCAATTGGATCCGGTAAATTCGTTTTAATCGCATTGGCAATAGTCAACGGATGCACTTTCGGTTTTGGGATTGGAAAGGAAAAGAATTTTTGCAACGGCAGATTCATGCCGTTTCCATGCATGTAATTGTACAAAGCCTTCTTCAATCCATCGCCATACTTTTCGTGCTCTGCACCTTGTGGATCTTCATGATAGAGATCGTTATTGGCAAAACCTTTAAAATCGGGTCCCACACGGATTACTCCGTACTTCTCCGGGTTCAAGCCGACAGGACTATGCGCGGTCATCGCAAACTGATGCCAATGTGCACTGTGCAGCAATCCGTGTTCAAACAACATCCGCACAATCTCAAGTGAATCGATAGTCTCCTGCTCTGTTTGTGTCGGGAATCCATACATGAGGTATGCGTGCACGAGAATACCTGC
>JBJTRD010000414.1:0-7276 GCA_046075945.1 Flavobacteriales bacterium | reverse complement strand
TATCTACCTGGTCGACAGCGCCGGTGTTTACCTCCCCATGCAAGATGAAATTTTTCCGGATAAAGAGCACTTCGGCCGCATCTTTCGAAATAATGCCATCATGAGCAGCCGCGGTATTCCACAGATTGCCGCCATCATGGGCAGCTGCGTGGCCGGTGGTGCCTACCTGCCCATCATGAGCGATGAAGCCATGATAGTAGATAAAACCGGAACCATCTTTTTAGCCGGATCGTATCTGGTGAAGGCGGCGATTGGCGAAGACATTGACAATGAAACGCTGGGCGGCGCTACTACTCATTGTGAAATTTCCGGAGTGACCGATTACAAGGCCAAGGACGATAAAGACGCACTTAATCGCATTAAAAATATCATGGACAAAATGGGGCGTGTATCGCCGTCGGCCGGTTTCGATCGAACGACCTCTGCCCCACCTCGTCACTCAGCATCCGAACTCTATGGCATCGTGCCCGATGACCGGGCGAAGCCATACAATGTGATGGATATTATAGAGCGACTGGTCGACAACAGTGATTTCGAAGAATACAAACCCGATTACGGCAAGAGCATAGTTTGTGGAACAGCGCGCATCGATGGATGGGCTGTGGGCATTGTAGCCAATCAGCGTTTGATGGTGAAAAGCAAAAAGGACGGGATGCAAATTGGCGGCGTTATTTATACAGACAGCGCCGACAAATCAGCCCGATTTATCATGAACTGCAATCAGCGTAACATACCACTGGTATTCCTTCAGGATGTAACAGGCTTTATGGTAGGCTCGCGCAGTGAGCAGGCCGGTATTATTAAAGATGGCGCCAAGATGGTAAATGCGCAAAGCAACAGCGTGGTTCCCAAATTCACCATCATCACGGGCAACAGCTATGGAGCGGGCAATTACGCTATGTGCGGCAAAGCATACGACCCACGCCTTATTGTGGGATGGCCCACAGCACAAGTAGCGGTCATGGGCGGAGCGCAAGCTGCAAAAGTTCTTCTGCAAATTGAAGTCGCTTCCTTAAAAGCCAAAGGTGAAGAAATAACAAAGGAGCGCGAAGACGAACTCTACAATAAAATCAAAGACCGTTACGACTCGCAGATATCTCCATACTACGCAGCAGCCCGTCTATGGCTCGACGCTATCATTGACCCGGTCGATACACGCAAATGGATCAGCATGGGCATAGAAGCAGCCAACAATTCACCCGCAGAACGACCGTACAATGTTGGGATAATACAGACCTAATTACCTCGTCTGAACCATGACATTTGTATAAAATCCTTTGCAGGTTGACGCTGATGTGCGTCCCACCTTTCACACACCCTTCATCAAAAAACTCAGGTCTCGTCGCTCAACGTCGTATGAATGAATCCAGGGTATTCAGGTAATTCTCGTAACCCATAATTTTTGGAACGTTGTTGTGAACTGCCTCTGCAATGCGGTGAGGCTCCTTATAGGTTCCTGCGTAGTTGAAATAGACCACCTCACCATGGGTTTCAATTTTCAGAAAATCATCATTGATCCCGTGAATCCAGCAAAAAGGCTGATCCACGAATTTGATGGTCTCCGCATTATTCACTTCCACATTGGTAAAATACGAAACAGGCAATGCCACGGCAGCAGCATCCTGAACCATTGTTTCAGCCGAAGCAAAAGGTGCCTCCAAAATGAGCTTGGCAGGCTTGAGTACCGAAGCATCTGCAGCAATCGCAGTGGATGGTGCACTGCCCAAACTGTAACCATACAATATGGTTCGTTCAGGCTGAAGCCCCTTATTCTTCAACCATTGCAAACAGGTATTCACATCGGCTCGCATACCACTTTCTGTTGTGACACCGGTGGACATACCAAAGCCCCGGTAATCCATCATCAACACTCCATAATGATGAAGCCCACCTGTATGCGCCAATAATTTCGCACGATTCCAATAGAGGTCCATGTGGTGTTTATTCCCATGACAATACACTATGACGGTATCCGTCGCGATACGCGAGGTGTCGCCCAGGTAGATAGCGTAAATGGTTTGTCGTTCCCCTTCGTCATCAGATTGTAGCGAAAAGAGATGAATCATACTGTCGGCAACAGCATATTCTAAGGGCAAATCGCTTAGCTCCCGCTCTCCGGTGTATTCGTCGAGCTTGTATTCATCCAGCTGTTGAACGTTGAAAAACTGGCTGTCGAGCCGTAAACACGAAGCAAACACAACCGACAATACCGTGATGATTCCAAGTAGCTTTTTCATATCATTAAAATTTCCGCATAAAACCAACAAACACACCGACTGCACCGGCGCTTCCGGGTGCTTTATAATCGACCGTCAGCGACTCATGACTTGAAAACGGAGCCATATATTTCAACTCAAAACGCGTTGACCAGCGAATATGCTCGCGACAAAATCCCACGTTCCACGCGGGAATCCAATTGGCCGGTTGATTGCGATCACCCGTACCCTTCGACTGTAGCTCATACCATGAACTAAGACCGGTGTAGCAGTAATGTCCCTTTTGTCCCACATCCCACCATGCATTGAGATCCAGCTGAGGGTAAAACCGTGCGATACCCTTCCAACGATCAACCATGAATGTTCCCTGACCCATGGCCGAAATTCCCGGTATTGCTCCCTGCTGCTTTCGAATCTGCCGAAGGTAGCCGGCATCGATTTGCGCCACGCCAAACAATGCAGCGGTTGTATGAATTCGAGCAGAAACCGAAGCGCTCTCGTTAATACCATATGCTGCCCCCAATGATGAGAAAGGAACAGGAATGACAGCGCTGCCAAAACCAATGAGTGGTCCACCCAAGGTGGCTGATGCTGCCCATTGATTCTTTTCGAGAGGTTTCACCAGGGTGACAGGCGAGCAAGCGGCAATCAAAGCCAATGCAAGGAAGAGTAAAATTCGCATGGCACAAAGAAAAGAACAACCCGCTTCATGCAACATGACATCCGTTCTGACGTGAAGAAGTTCTACGAATTAATCCGAAGCAGGTAATAGCCAGCTGTAACAACAAAGTTTCGCACGAAGGGAATCGACGTGAGCCAGCTCCATTGAACCCTGGGCTTCAATCCAAACTTCGTCTCGTAATTAGGATTAATAAAATAAAGTGTTTTCTGTGCTATTATAAATTGTTCGGAACGGCAAATTTTCTCAAATCGCTCCAGGCTAATACCCGTTTGTTTTATCTCGAGCAAATCGTCTACAGTCTTTTGGCTTTCGCCACCCGTGCGTAAGATGCCTTTGTAAATAAAACGAGGCAAAATATGGTAATACGGCAACTTCGAAAGAAAACGATTGCGGGCTATCTGCTGATGCCCTCCAAAAGGATTGTACCATGGCGGAAACGCAAGAAAGAAAACAGCACCCGGCGCCATAAAGCGCTTCACAAAACCCATAAACTTCTCCTGATCATGTATGTGCTCAATCACATCGCGCATGATAATGACGTCAAAAAGTCCATCGCGCTCGGTTCGATTATAAATATCGTCAGCAATCAAGGTCAGCCCCTCCCGATTGCCCAGTAGCTCGCGCGCCAATTCAATACTTTTCTCTGCTATATCTACTCCGGTTACGATGCAACCGGCCTCCAGAAAAGGGACCAGGTTTCCGCCAGTACCGCAACCTATTTCCAGAACACGAACACCTTTCGTAACAGGCCTCTGTTGCTCGATGTAGGGAATCACGAACTTTTTGGTCGTAACCGCTTGCTCGTTGAAATAACGCTGTAAGTTGGTATGGCGTTCCTGCATGACGCGAAAATAGTACTTCGACCGTGCGCAATTTCAACACAACTCGACGAAAGACAATCTATTCACCCTCTCCCAACTCTTCCACTTTCTTCAACTCCTCATCGATAAGCTCTTCAATTGCCTTGCGCTCCGACTCATTCAATTTTGCATTGAGTTTCGCCTGGCGTTTCAAAAAACGATACATATCGCGCTTGTGAATCTCATATGCAATGTAAACTGTATACTTACCTTCAGCATTCACATACTTCTCTTCACCTATTTTTCGCAGATCGGCAATTGTTGTATTGGTTACCTCCCGTATCAACGACTGAAATTTGTCATTGATTTCACTTCCGCTCGCCGTTTCGTTTTCATGAAGATATTGATCCGTTACAACCTTCATTCGTGTTTCTACCTGTTGGGCAAGCTCCTTCTTCGCTTGGAGATCGGCCTTGTTCTTTGCAATGTTTTCATCGCTGCTATCGCCCTTGCCTTTGGCCCTGAAATAACGTGCGGAGCTCTCATATTTATTACCCGAAAACGGTTCCTTTACCTTTTCACCTAATGTAGATGAAGTCTTACATGACTCGAATGAGAAAATCAACAACAGTGAAAATATGAGCAGAAAATTATTAGCGACTCTCATGATAAATTGGTTTTAATTTGACACAAACTTGAGAAAAATTATGCCAAGTGTGCGCAGCCATGCAAAAAGATTATTCACATATCCGGGAAGCAACAGCAGATGACTTAGATTCAATTCAGACCATCTACAATGAAGCTATACTCAACACGACTGCGATATATGAATACGCTCCATTCGATAGTGCGTATATGAATGAATGGTGGAATCAGCGAATTACACATTGTTGGCCCGTACTCGTTGCCGAGCACGATGAAAAAGTGGTCGGTTTTGCCACATACGGAACGTTTCGCGCACGCACTGCTTATCGAACAACTTGCGAGCACTCTGTGTATGTGCTTGAAAACTATCGTGGCAAAGGCTTGGGTAAAACACTACTTCAATCGATTGTGAAAGCTGCGCGAGCGAATGGAGTACATGTGCTTATTGGTGGTATAGATGCAGACAATCAGCTTAGTATCGTGCTTCATGAAAGCGAAGGTTTTAGAATAGCCGGACATCTTCACGAAGTAGCATTCAAATTCGATCGCTGGCTCGATCTCGTTTTCATGGAAAAGAAACTATAGTGTGGTGCGTATAGACGATTAACTTCGCCACCGCATGATTTCGGATAAAAAACCCGTTCAGGACTTCATTCAGTTACTCGATCAGCACAACATTCGGGAAATTATTCTTTGTCCCGGCTCCCGCAATGCGCCTTTCAGTCTGAGTCTGGCTGCCGACAGGCGTTTTCAACTACACAGTGTGCCCGACGAGCGCAGTGCGGCCTTTCTTGCCCTTGGCATGGCACAGCAACTAAATCACACTGTTGCAATGATCTGCACAAGCGGCACGGCAACACTCAATTTTGCGCCCGCCTTGGCCGAGGCATACTATCAGCGCATTCCATTGCTGATCGTTACGGCCGATCGTCCGCTGGAATGGATCGACCAGGGAGAAGGCCAGAGTATTCGTCAGCGCAACGTTTATCGCAACTATGTGAAAGCTTCGTACGAAATAGCTGAGGAAGCAAGTGATGGTGACCTTGTATGGTACAACGCGCGGATTATGGACGAGGCAATGCGACTCGCCGCTGAAGGCGTGCGCGGCCCTGTACACATCAACTTTCCCTTGCGCGAGCCGCTCTACCATCTGGTGGAAAATCAGGAACAGCCCGTTAAAATGATTGAACGCGCCAATGCGCAGTTTCGATTGACAAAAGAAGAAATAACCGGCTTTCAGCAACACATCGCGAAGTGCACCAAGGTGATGGTTCTGGCCGGACAAATGCAGGCCGACCCCTCCATGCGGCAAGCAATCATCGAATTTTCTAAACGAAAAAATGTCTCGGTATTAACAGAAGCGCATAGCAATCTGGCAGATGAAGGCTTTATCACTACGATTGACCGACTGCTTGCCGGACTCGATGAATCGGGTCGATCAAATCTGAAACCGGAGCTATTGATTACCGTTGGGCACAACATTATATCGCGTAAAATAAAAACCCTCCTGCGCGCTGCACCCTTAGAACATTGGCATGTCGACATCAGCGGTGAAGGCCTCGATACACTGAAGAAACTAAACAAGGTAATTCAGCTCACGCCTACAGAGTTTTTTGAAAACATGAATCTTGCTGCAGACACTTCGGTTTCTGACTATCGGTCAACGATACTGTCAAAGAACACCGGCACCGAGAAAGCAGCAAAGGAGTTTATCGGAACATCCAGCTGGAGCGATTTACAAGCGTTCGACATTATTCACTCGGCCATACCGGCAAACAGTGATGTTCAAATGGGCAATAGTTCGGTTGTGCGTTACATCTTATTGAATGATGCCCGCGCCGATCTTCGCTACTTCGGCAACCGCGGTGTGGCCGGTATCGACGGATGCACGAGCACTGCAGTGGGTGCCGCGCATCTCACGAGCAGACTGACCACGCTCATCAGCGGCGACATTGCATTCTTCTACGACAGCAATGCATTCTGGAACAACCTCAATAAAACGAATCTTCGCATCATCGTGATCAATAACGGAGGTGGTGGCATTTTCCGCATCATCGACGGACCGGATGCTACTTCACCTGCGCTGAGCACCTATTTCGAAACGGCTCATACCCGAAGTGCCGCGGGGCTTGCTGCCATGTATGGCCTTGCATTTAGGTCAGCACAGAATGCACCAACGCTCGAGCAAGGACTTGACTGGCTCTATTCACAGCAAGACTGCGCAATACTGGAGGTAAGCACACCACAGTTGGAGAATAGTCCGATTCTAAAAGAATATTTTGAGTACATCAGAAGGATACAGGGGTGAATTCACACCTTCCTTGTGCTAAGTCTGCAGTGAAATATGAATTATGAGGCTCTTATCTAGTCGTGATTTCATCAGGCCTTATTATCTCAAAATCCAAGAAGAACGAATAAAAGTTCTAACAAAATTTCTTTTGAATTTCTTCTATGCAATTACGCTACATTTAAAAAAAACGTATAATTGTAACGTTAACTGGAGTCCAGAAACCAATTAAACGGGGCGAATTCCGAAAAGCCATACGAGTAGGAAAATCTAAACCCACCAAAATGAACTGGTATTTACACGTGTTACGCAATTATGCGAATTTTTCAGGAAGAGCTCGAAGAAGCGAATTCTGGTTTTATGTTCTATTCAACATGATTTTCGGTTTTGCCGCTATGTTTATTGACAATGGACTGGGAACTACAATTAGTATTGCCGACGGCCTCATGGTATTGCCTTACGGAAACGTTTACATCCTTTACACTCTCTTTGTTTTAGTTCCCGGTCTAGCAGTAGCTGTGCGCCGCCTGCATGATATTGGAAAGAGCGGCTGGATGTATTTAATTGTTCTCATCCCGCTCGTCGGCGCGATTTGGCTTCTTATCTTGTTCTGTCAGGATAGTCAGGCTGGGGCGAACAAATGGGG
>JBJTRD010000413.1:0-4519 GCA_046075945.1 Flavobacteriales bacterium | reverse complement strand
TTCCAGAATTTTCATGATGGTTGTTGATTTTGTGAAGTGTCAAAAATAACACATGCATCCCTGTGCAGACGCCAACAAGACACTAATAAATAATGCTAATTCACCTCGCACCTCGCACCTCGCCCTTTGCACCTCGCACCTCTATAGGTCTGCTGCTTCCGCAATGAGCTCAGCCACGTCTTTCACCACCACCTCGTTTTCTTTTTCAAAGTGCTTCACGCCATCGGTCATCATGGTATTGCAAAACGGACAACCTGCTGCAATCACAGTGGCGTGTGTTTCGATGGCATCTTCGGTGCGCTCAACATTGACTTCTTTATTGCCGGGCTCTGCTTCTTTGAACATCTGTGCACCGCCGGCTCCACAGCACAGACCATTGGCCTTGCTGCGTTTCATTTCGACCAGCTCTGCGTCGAGCTTTTCAATTAATACTCGAGGTGCTTCGTACTCGCCGTTGCCGCGACCCAAATAACAGGGGTCATGGAAGGTTATTTTCTTGCCTTTGTAACTTCCTCCGCCCTCCAGGCGAATCCGCCCTTCCGTGATAAGTTGCTGCAGCAATTGAGTATGATGAAGGACTTCGTATGTGCCGCCCAACGCCGGGTATTCATTCTTCAAAGTGTTGAAGCAATGGGGACATCCGGTCACAATTCTTTTTACTTCATAGCCATTCAAAACTTGTATGTTTTGCATGGCCATCATCTGAAACAGAAACTCATTACCTGCTCTTTTCGCAGGATCACCGGTACAGCTTTCTTCCTGTCCGAGAATCGCAAAGGAGACTTGGCAGTGATTGAGAATCCGCGCAATGGCTTTGGTGATTTTTTTTGCGCGGTCGTCGAAGCTTCCGGCACATCCTACCCAAAACAATACTTCCGGCACTTCGCCGGTGGCAAGGCATTCAGCCATGGTTCTTACTTTCAATTCGGTCATCGTCTGTTGTTGTTGTGTGCGCACCGAAGTGCGGTCCTATCTATTGAAATACCTCATCCTTCACCCCTAAACACCTGTATCGTCATTTCCTTTTCCACTAAATCCGTAAACTTTCCTTCATAGCGTGTAGCTCGTACCATGTGGTTGTCAATCCAATGATAGTTGCCTCCGCGTGGTTTCCCGAAGATAATTCCGTGGTAACGAAATCCATGCTTCTTCAGCCATCGCTCGGTCACTTCGCGATGCGCTTCTGTGCGCGAAGTGAAAAAATAAATGACATGCCCTTCGTCAAACCACGTGTTGCAAGTAGCCAATGCGTCTTCATAAACAGCAGCGTCTTCCATGCGCTCAGGTTCCTCATTCGGTATGTCTTCACCAATGGTCCCATCAATATCGATGAGAAAATTTTTCATGCCATCAGGCAGCACAGGTGAAATGCGCTTGCCGTCTTCGCTTGCTTCTAATAGTGTTGTCATGTCTGAAAAGAATTGAAATGGTTGTTTGTAAAACCCTGAGACTGCTTATCGATACTCGCTGTGTGAACATCGATGCACATGGATGAAGACTCATTGATTCACCAAGTTGCATTTCAGAATTTCTAATCAGTTATTTGTCCAATTAGCGCGATCTGCTGCACTCATTGCCCAAGGCGCGCCGTTGTTTTCAATGTTGTTAAACATCACCGTTATGCTCTCCGGCGATTTGCTTTCTTCCATGATAAGATATCTGCGGAGGTCAACGATAATTTCAAGTGGATTGATGTTGACGGGACAAGCTTGCGTGCATGCATTACACGTTGTACACGCCCACAATTCTTCTTCGCTGATATAGTCGCGCAGCAACGACTTGCCATCGTCTTTCCATTCTCCTTTGTTCGCGTCCATGCAACGGCCTACCTCTTCCAATCGGTCGCGGGTGTCCATCATGATTTTGCGTGGCGATAGCAATTTTCCTGTTTGATTCGCAGGGCATTCCGAAGTGCAGCGGCCACACTCCGTGCAGCTGTATGCATTCATCAAATTGACCCAACTCAAATCGAAAACATCTTTCGCACCGAATCGAGTAGGAGTGCCATCGGTTGCCGGATTCGGTAAACTCGGATCCAGCATCAACTTTACCTCATTCGTTACCGATTGCAAATTGCTCAATTCACCTGCCGGATGCAATTTTGAGAAGAAGGTGTTTGGAAACGCCAGAATAATGTGCAGGTGCTTTGAATACGTCACATACACAATGAACGCAAGAATGCCGATGATGTGAAACCACCAGCAAAAACGCTCGATGAAAATGAGTGAACCATCGGACGACGATTCTAGCATGGGCATAAGCAGTTGTGAAACAGGAAAGCTTCCTGCCGTCACGTAATGGTCCAATCCGCGAGCTTGAAGAATTGCATCGCATGCATTCATAGTTAGAAATGCAGACATCAGGAATACCTCGGCAATCAAAATCAGGTTCGCGTCGGTGCGAGGCCACGACGTCATTTCACGCATCCAAAAACGCTTGATGCGCATCACGTTTCTTCGCGCCAGAAAAACAACGCATGCTACTAATACAAGCAGAGCCAGAATTTCAAAACTTCCTATTAGAAAGTTGTAAAAGCTTCCAAGAAATGAAAACAATCGATGATGCCCTGTGATGCCATCGAGTACTATTTCAAGCAGCTCGATGTTGATGATGATGAACCCTGCATAGATAATGAGGTGCATGACTGCCGCGATGGGACGTGTGAACATCTTGCCTTGTCCGAGCGCCACGCGCGCCATGGTAGACCAGCGTTCTCCCGAGGAACCTTCGAGTTGCAGATCGCGTCCGAGCAGTATGTTTCGCTTCACGAAAGCGAATCGCTTGTATGCAAAAAAACTCGCAACTCCGAGCAGTAGTATGAATAAAATTTGAGCAATCATACGAGCAATGTTTTCCTGTAATGTAGCTTTTAATTATCCGTTGACAACTGTTTCTTCGCCTGCAAAAAGGGGTCGGTCACCCATCAGCGCGTGCACCTTTTTACCTACACCCTCAAGGGAGCTTAGGTTGGATGCATTCATCAACGATTCATCGATGAGCGCTGCAATGGTTTCCATGTCAGATTCAACCAGGCCGCGTGTTGTAATGGCCGGTGTTCCTATGCGGATACCGCTTGTTACCATCGGTGATTTATCGTCGAAGGGTACCATGTTTTTGTTTACTGTGATGTGCGATTGTATAAGCGCAGCATCTGCTTCCTTTCCAGAAATTCCTTTGTTGCGCAGGTCAATCAAAAAACAGTGATTGTCTGTTCCACCACTTACAATTTGATAGCCCATGCTCTGCAATGCACTGCACAGCGCTTTTGAATTTCGAATGACTTGTTCGCCATATACTTTGAATGAGGGCTGCAACGCTTCGCCAAATGCTACTGCTTTAGCGGCAATAACGTGTTCCAACGGTCCACCTTGCATGCCAGGAAACACTCCGCTGTCGAGCAGCGACGACATCATGCGCAATTCACCTTTGGGTGTTTTAATACCAAACGGATTTTCGAAATCGGTGCCTATCATGATAACACCACCACGCGGACCGCGCAGTGTTTTGTGTGTGGTGGTTGTTACAATATGGCAATGTTTGAGCGGGTCGTTCAGAAGGCCCTTGGCAATTAATCCTGCAGGATGTGAAATATCCGCAAGCAACAAAGCGCCCACTTCATCGGCGATGGCGCGGAAGCGAGCGTATTCCCAGTCGCGGCTGTATGCAGAGGCCCCGCAAATAAGCATGCGTGGCTTTTCTTTTCGGGCTATTTCTGCTACCGAATCCATGTCGATGCGGCCTGTCTCTCGGTCAACTCCATAGAACGTTGCGCGGTACAACTTACCGGAATAGTTCACAGGAGAGCCGTGTGTTAGATGTCCGCCTTGCGAAAGATCGAGACCCAAAATTGTATCGCCCGGTTTGAGGCAGGCGAGCATTACAGCACTGTTGGCATTGGCTCCCGAGTGGGGTTGCACATTGGCCCAGCATGCACCAAAGAGTTCTTTCAGGCGATTGATTGCAAGCTGCTCCACTTCATCCACCACTTCGCAACCGCCGTAGTAGCGCTTGCCGGGCAAGCCCTCTGCATATTTGTTGGTGAGCACACTGCCCATGGCTTGCATCACCTCGTGACTTACGAAATTCTCAGATGCAATGAGTTCGATGCCGTGTTGTTGCCTGTTGAATTCGCGTTGAATCAAATTGAAAACGGTCGTGTCGCGCATAGGTCAAATATTGTTGTGCGAATGTAAGCAGCCCACCATCAACACAAAAAAGTCTAATTCAACCTTCAAATGCAAGCGTGGTGTATTTTTGACCAACACATTCAATCTTCGAATGAAACGAGTTTTCGTTCTTTTTTACTGCATCATTTTAGCATCACTTCTTGCAACATCGACAGCTGCGCAAACACCGGTGGCTGTGCGGGTGAACGGGCTTCAAGCTCCTACCGTGACGATGATTGTTGAATACTTTGCTGAAGACAACTGGAAAAACCTTCATGTGATAAAAGATCCGCAAAGCGGCACCTATGCTGGTAAAGTGAATTTCCCTCACGATGTCCAGTATAGATTCCGTT
>JBJTRD010000412.1:0-5552 GCA_046075945.1 Flavobacteriales bacterium | reverse complement strand
TAGTAAAATCACCACTTCTCTACTCGCCACTCGCCCCTTGTCATTCGCCATTCGTTGGGGTGAGGCGGTTCATAGTGGGGAGTCACGAATGGCGAGAGGCGAATAAAAAGGCCCGGGTTGAACCCATGAGCGCGAGCCTTTTTTATTGGGCGTACTATCGATGTAATTTAATCAACTTAGTAAAATCACCACTTCTCTACTCGCCACTCGCACCTTGTCATTCGCCATTCGTTGGGGTGAGGAGGTTCATAGTTGCGACATGCCCTCTGCTAACATCCTTATGTTTCAAACTGCACGGAATACATAATTTTCCAACACGCATTCTCCCAATTTTTAAACCTTGAAGCTAATTCAAATTAATCGATAACTATGCGTTCTTATTTCCTTCTTCTACTCGCCGGTGTTGGTATGGTAGTATTTCAGGCATGCTCTGAACCTGTTAAGCCGGTGCAAGCTCCGCCAACACCTGCACCCGATACCATTGTTGCCAAGCCCATTGAGATTCCAATCGACAGCAATCTCACCCGCATTGCGAAGCTCATAGCCGGTATGGATACAGTGCTCAACTACAACCATCCCAACTGGAATAACCAATCCATTGCTCGTTTTTCGCGCGAGACAGAAGCCAAATACAACGTCATGCGCGAAAATCGCTTGCAGAAAATGGCCGCATGGAACCAGAAAAACGTGGCCGGTGCAGGAATCTCCGATAGTTCATTTTCCTTCTATCCGTTTTCCGGTGGCGCCTTCATTCACCTGCACTGGCTCATGCCCAATGCATCTGAATACTTGATGGCTGCACGTGAGGCAGTAGGTACCATCCCTGCCCTTCTTCAGATGTCAGATACCTCCATGCTCAATTACCTCGGCGGCGTCGACCAGGTGCTTCGCGACATCTACAACAAGAGCTACTTCATTACAAAAAACATGATTACCGATATCCACAACGCAAACCTTGTGGATGGCATGTTGCCTATACTCGTGTGGGGCGCCGCAAAAACGAATCACGAAATTATTTCGATTGAGTTTTTTAATGTAGACACCACCGGCCAGGCCATTGCGGTTACTTCAGGCAAATACGAGGGTGTCACCATCGCGCTTAAAGACGTTGAACACAACAAACAGAAAAAACTCACCTATCTCTCGGCCGATATTTCCAACAAAGGTTTCGAGGCTCGCCCCGAGATAAAAGCATTCCTTACCGCTCGCGTGCCTTCCGGTTGCAACTCATTTGTAAAATCAGCCTCGTACCTGATGCACTACGGTTCGTTTACTCAGATTCGCGACATGGTGCTCGATAAAAGTGCCTCGCTCGTTGAAGACGACACAGGCATACCCTTCAAGTATTTCAAGCAGGACATCTGGAACATTCAATTGTTTGGCGACTATGAAAAACCTGTTTCCGATTTTTCCGAAAATCTTTTTCAAGCCGAACTCAATAAAGCCTATCAGGATTCAACCTTCTACAAAGGCCCTATCGACTTTTCATTAGGCTATCACTGGGGCTCCGGCAACCAGAATCAAATGTTCAGCTTTAAAAAATCCCGATGAAAAACACTTCCAAATACTCGCTTGGCTCGGCCACCTCGATAGTCGTAGCCAACATGATTGGAACCGGAATTTTCGTGAGCCTGGGATATCAGCTCATCGACATTCATGATTTCGCTACCATTCTGTTGCTATGGATTGTAGGTGGTTTGGTAGCACTGTGCGGAGCTTTCGCTTACAGTGAACTGGGCGCGGCGCTTCCCAACTCAGGGGGCGAATATTTATTTCTCTCGCGCATCTTCCATCCGTGCCTTGGCTTTATGTCGGGCTGGCTCAGCACCACCATAGGATTTGCCGCACCCGTGGCATTGAATGCGATGTTGTTTGCTGCCTATTTCCGCCAGGTGTTTCCACACATGAATGAGCTCACCATTGCTATTTTGCTCATTGCCATCATTACTGGTATCAACGCAATCAATCACGCTGCTAGCGGACGCTTTCAAAAAATATTTACACTGCTCAAGGTTGTGCTCATAGTACTATTCATCGTTGCCGGTTTCATGTATGGAGCAGAGCCTGTATCCTTCGCACCTACTTCTTCCACCCTGGGTAGTTTGTTGAGCAGCAGTTTTGCCATCGGACTCGTCTATGTTTCATTTGCCTATTCGGGCTGGAACGCCACTGCCTACGTTTCATCTGAAGTCCAGAATCCGCAGCGCAATATTCCCCTTTCCATCATTGCCGGAACCTTCCTGGTGATGCTGCTCTACGTGCTTCTCAACATTGTATTCCTGAAATCGGCTCCTGCTGCTGCGTTAACGGTCGATCCGCAAACCATGCAGCAAAAGGAAATCGGGTTCATCGCTGCCCAGGCACTCTTCGGCAACAACATCGGAAAATTGCTCAGTCTGACCATCTGCCTTTTCCTGGTGAGTTCGATCTCGAGCATGGTTATCGCAGGGCCGCGCGTGATACAATCCATAGCGCGCGATTATCCGGTGCTAAAGATTCTGGGCAAACAATCCAAAGAAGAGGTTCCGCGTCTAAGCATGGTCATTCAGGCCTTGCTGGCAACTGTAATTGTATTGACGGGAACATTCGATACGGTCATCACCTACACGACCTTCTCCATGACCCTCTTTTCAACGCTTACCGTTATCGGTGTGATGATTCTTCGCAAGAAAAATCCGGGTCTTCAGCGGCCTTACAAAACGTGGGGGTACCCCGTTACTCCGCTGCTTTTCATATTTGCCAACAGCTGGTTCATGTACTTCCTTCTCACCAATAAATTTCCGGAAGCAGCCATCGGATTGGGCATTATCGCCATCGGGTTCATCGTATATTTAGTGCTCCCGAAAAAATAGAGAATGTGGCTCCGCTGGTTTGTCTTTTTTAGTTTAATCGAAATCCCCCTGGCATTTGTTGGGCAGTACACCCATACACTCGAAAGCATCCTCCATGAAACGCCGCTTCTAAAGCAGGTAGCAGGGTCCGCGGAAAAATATAAGCTTCAGGTTATCCTCACCGAAGTGCGCACGCTAGAAGATGGTGAGCGTTCATTTATCCAACGTGAGTTTCATGCGGTTGACACGAATTACTTCTATCCTGCAAGCATTGTAAAACTGCCGGCATCCATTTTCGCCGCCGAAAAAATTCATGCCTTGCGCACGATGGGGATTGATCTGTACACGCGCGTCTCCATCGACAGTTCCTTTTCCTGTCAAAAAGCAATGAAGACCGACGTGTACACCAACGATTCCATACCAACCATCGGGGCATTCATTGAAAAAGCGCTCGTCGTAAGCGATAACCCCTCGTATTCGCGTTTGTACGAATTCGTAGGCCCCGAATACTTTGCTAGGCGACTATCAGAAATGAATATGCCTCATGCACAAATCGTTCATCGATTTAGCAGCTGCGACTCGGCGGAAAACAGGCATACGAATGGATTCCGGTTTCTTTCTCCGTTCGGCGAAACGCTGTACTCACAGCCTGCCGCATACATGGATGGCCCGCGCACAAAAGCAATGCCCCACATGGGCGTAGGAAAAATGCATGTATCCGGAGGAAAAACAATCAAAGCGCCCAAGGACTTTTCCAATTCCAATGCGCTTCCGCTACGCGCAATTCATGCTATTCTCATGGAATTGATTTATCCCGAGAGTCAATCGTTTGAGTATTCGATTTCAGAATCACAGCGCGCCTATTTACGACGAGCATTAACCATCAGTCCGAAGGATTCGAACAACCGCAAGATTGCAGGTAACAAAGAATTTCACGACAATTACACCAATTACTTTTTCTTCGGAAATGAAAACAAAGAACGGACGTCCAACCTGGAGGTGTGCAACATAGTGGGGCTTTCGTACGGTTTCATGACCGACGTAGCATATGTGTATGACCCCGATTCGCAGGTCGAATTCTTCCTGAGCGCGACCTTGTATAGCAATGAATCGGATGTAATTGGTTCGGGCAATTATGAATACAGTGCCATCGGTTTCCCATTTATGAAAGAGCTTTCCTTGCGCGTTCTTGATGCACTTCGGAATAAGCACTGAGTGTTTTTTGATTGGAACGCAGCCAAAAAGGTGTTGATTCAAACCGACAATCCTCCGAACGTATACGCGGGTGCAACCTTACCTTTGTGGCATGTTCAAGAAGACGATGATAATGCGATTAGCTCTGGCAACTTTGATTATGATGCCGCTGGTCGCCATGGTAGTTGATCATTTTTCAGAAACGGTAAATTTACAGTCTGCGCTTCTGGGCGACATGCAGTTCGGAATGCAACTGCTCTGGGGATCCATTGCAGGCATTGCGATTGCCTTGGGTGCACACTTGCTCATCGCCTCTCCCCTGCTCAACCAGGTAAATAGTTCATATGCGCGCATATTGGGCCGATTCAAGCTAAATCTCAGCGAGGTAGTACTTATTTCATTGTGCGCCGGCATTGGCGAAGAAATGCTCTTTCGCGGCGCCATACAACCCTTTCTGGGCATCCCCATCACATCGATTCTTTTCGTGGCCATACACGGATACCTCAATCCTCGCGATTGGCGACTAGCCATCTATGGCTTGTTCATGACAGGCGGTATTGCATGGCTCGGATATCTGGCCGATACACGCGGACTTCTCAGCGCCATGATGGGCCATACCATCATCGATGTATACTTGCTGTTGTATTTGCAGCGCACAGCGAAAACAATTCAGGTAACAGACAACCCCGATTTAGTTGACCAATCGGAAGAAGAAAACAATTAAATCTCCGCGTCTCTGCGCCTCTTTGGTTAAAAAAATGAACCGCAGGAGCGCAGAGAAAGCAAGAAAAAAGCTTCGAAAAAATGCCCAAACCCAAATCGAACTCCTTAGCTGACCTTGGCGGAATGGTATATTCTACCAACCCGAATTACAAGCCTGAAGCATCGGAAGAACCAAGTGAATCCATTGCGGCATCGCAACAAGACTTGCGCGTATGGCTCGAGAAAAATCATCGGGGTGGAAAAACTGCCACCGTCATCAAAGGTTTTGTAGGAAGCGATGACGACCTCGAGTCCTTGGGAAAAACGCTCAAGACAAAATGCGGCACCGGTGGCACAGCCAAAGAGGGTGAGATTATTATACAAGGCGACCATCGCGAGAAGATTATGACGCTTCTGTCGCAACTCGGATATAAGGCTAAAAAAGCAGGATCATAAGATGAATTTCTACCCGAAAACTCCGTTTCGTATCACGATCAAAACACTTCAGAATTTGGAGGAGGTGCTGACGAGTGAGCTTCGCGAAATTGGTGCGACCAACCTTGAAATGGGCAAGCGCGTTGTGCATTGCACGGGCAATACGGCGCTGGTATATAAAAGCAATTTACATCTGCGAACTGCATTACGCGTGTTGATTCCCATTGTGGAATTCCCCATCCGGCAAGCCGACGACATTCATCGCCAGGCCATGAAATTCGACTGGACAGAGTGGCTCGATTTAAATCAAACCTTCGCAATCGATCCGAACGTGAACAGCGAATTCATACGTCACAGCAACTATGCTTCTGTGAAATTGAAAGATGCTAT
>JBJTRD010000411.1:0-2401 GCA_046075945.1 Flavobacteriales bacterium | reverse complement strand
GGAGGAAGCGATACTGCGTTACAAGGCGGCTAATCCGGAATTGCCCATTCAATATTTCAAGCATGAAGTGAATCAGGGTAAAGGCGCGGCGTTGCATACTGGTATTCGAATAGCGACGGGTGATATGGTCATTATTCAGGACGCAGATCTGGAGTATGATCCGGAAGAGTATAACATTCTGGTAAAGCCCATTCTCGACGGATTTGCGGATATCGTTTATGGTAGCAGATTTATGGGCGGACGCCCCCATCGTATCTTGTTTTTCTGGCACACCATCGGAAACAAGTTTCTTACTTTCCTCAGCAATGCCATGACCAATCTGAACCTCACAGATATGGAGACATGTTACAAAGTCTTCAAGCGAGAAACGATTCAGAGTTTGCCTTTGCGCGAGAAACGTTTTGGTTTTGAGCCGGAGGTTACTGCGCGTATTTCACGCATCCCCAAAATCCGAATTTATGAAGTTGGTATTTCGTACTACGGCCGCACGTATGAAGAAGGGAAGAAGATCGGATGGAAAGATGGGTTCCGTGCGATTTATTGTATTGTGAAGTACAATGTTTTTAGGAGGAAGTGAAGTGAGGGGCGAATGGCGAATGGCGAGGGAATACAGAGGCTTCAAGGTATCCCATACAACTATTTTCTTTAAACGGCCCACGTTGATTTTTTAAACGTGGGCTTTTTTATTGGCCCCTCGGCACTCGCCACTTGCCATTCGCCACTAAAAAACAGATGCCACCTGCGCAAAGAATCTCCCTATCGCATTCGGCACTGCGACGGCGATAAAGACAATGCCGAATAGTGCGCCCCAGATGTGAGCGTCGTGCGCGATGTTGGAGCGCACATTCCGCTTCATGAAATGCTCGAGCAGGAAGAAAACAAAAACGCCGATGAATGCGGGCATGGGTATAAAGAAAAAGGCGATTTCATTGAGCGGAAATAATATCATGTACGACATCAGCAATGCGCTCACTGCGCCGCTCGCTCCAACAGAATTGTAGCCATAATTATCACCGTGCTTGCGCATAGAAGGCAACGTAGCAGCTACTCCCCCCAACACGTAAAGAACAACAAACAGAATGCGACCTTTGGTGAGGCCCCAGTTCATCGTGAAGATGGTTTCCATTACACGACCAAAAGAGCAGAACACAAACATGTTCAACGCAAGGTGTATGAGGTCGGCATGCACAAGCATGTGAGAAAAAAGCCGGTAATACTGTTTTTGATGCTTTACCCGATACGGGCTGTGTAGCAGTTGTTCAAACAGAGATGATTGTTCGAATGCTCGCCAGGAAACCAAGCCTGTTGCGATCAAAATGATGAAGGTAATGGGTGTTGCAGCCATGAGATGCGAATTAACTGGAATGATCAGCTACGATGACCCATTGCCCCTGCATTTTACTCCACAATAAACTGTAATGTCCGCCAAGTGTATCGGTCGCCCGAAACAATTCCCATTTGCCAATGACATAGGCTGAATTTTCACCTACAAGCTCAGTGGTCAGGTTGGTGAACTGCAGCCGGCCCATTGCTTCCGATCCGGGATAACTCTTTTTGTAATTGTCGAGTGTCGGCTGCCACCCATAGGTTATTCCGCGCTTGCCGATGAACCGAAGCGAATCACTTTTCCAATAACCGGCCATGAAGCCTTCAATGTCGCCGCGATTCCATGCTTCCTGTTGATTGTTCATGACGGCATGGATGTTTTGTATTGCTGAACTATCGGAGTGCACGTTCGATTGGCAGGCAATGATGCCAAGCACTAGAGCGAATAAGATGATTTGTTTCATGATGAAATTAAGTGCGTCCCAAATGTACAAGTTCTGCTGTGCTCCAATCTTCCATGGCTTTCTGTAGTGCATCGTTTTGTGTCATGGAGAGGTTGAAATCGAGCATACAATCTGCTTCGGTAATCAGTTCGTTTTTTTCCATGTCCAGATCTTTCAGCACTTTCATTACAGCCGGCATGTCGGAATAACCGAATGTGATACGGTAGCGGTCCTTCACAGGACGCATTTCGATAGTGGCTTCATCGATGCAGAGTTTGGCAGTCGTTTTATACGCATCGATGAGCCCACCGGTGCCGAGTTTTGTTCCGCCGTAATAGCGCACCACGGCTATGAGAATGTTGGAGAGTTCAGCCGATTGTATTTGACCGAAGATGGGCTTGCCTGCAGTGCCCGAAGGTTCTCCATCATCGTTGATTCGGTATTTGCTGTAATCCCAGCCGAGACGCCAGGCATAGCATACATGGGTGGCGTTGTGGTGTTCTTTCCACAGTGCATCAATATAGGATTTGATTTCCTCTTCGCTTCGCACCGAATAAGCATAGCCTAGGTGTCGGCTACCCAATACCCGGTATTGAGCAGTTGTGGCAGCGGAGATGGTGCGGTAGGTCGAC
>JBJTRD010000410.1:0-4035 GCA_046075945.1 Flavobacteriales bacterium | reverse complement strand
CCCCTATGAGCGGACGGTGAACCGCAACTTTCAGCAGTGGGTGTTTCAGAAGCAGGCGGGGGCACTGAAATTTAACCCCGAGCAGATGGAGTGGCTGCGAATGGTGAATGTGATTTTTATTAAGAACATTGATAACGTAACCACGCGAAGCCGATTGGCGGAAACAGTTTTCTACAAGCAGATATTGGGTGGATTGTTGGTTGATCTGCGCAGGAAAATTTTTGACATGCTCGAAAGGCTTGATAAGGAAGATGGAGCCGCCGAACAAGCGCTGGAGTTCATCCAAAGCTGGTTTCAACCGGGAGTTCCATTGGATATGAGTCCGCAGCAGGCGATTCAATATGCGCGTCTGCGTCTCGACAGGCCGCTGCGTGTTTGTGGCATGGTGCGCAATGAGGGTGAACCCGGTGGTGGTCCTTTCTGGGTGAAAATGCCCGGAGGATATATCAGTAAACAAATTGTAGAGAAAAGTCAGGTAGATCATACCGATGTACAGCAACTGAAAATACTCTCGTCGTCTACCCATTTCAATCCGGTAGATCTGGTGTGCAGCATAAAAAACAGGTCGGGGGAAAATTATCAGCTCGATCAGTTTATCGATTACTCTTCCGGATTTGTTAGCGAGAAGTTTCAGCAGGGAGCCGTTATCAAGGCGCTTGAATGGCCCGGACTCTGGAATGGAGCAATGGCACTTTGGAACACTGTTTTTGTCGAAGTTCCGGTATCAACATTCAACCCAGTAAAGACGGTCAACGATTTGTTGAGGCCGGGCCACCAGGTTTAGGCCTTGTAAGCAGTAATGTCGATGTGCTGCGAACAAAGAAATGTTTCTTGTTCATCGCGGTTCGAGGCCACTACGATGGTCCTATTTTGAGCGGTTTCTTTCAGAATTGATTGAAACCAGCTTACGCCGTTAGAGTCGAGGTGTGAACACGGCTCGTCCAGTAGCAAAAGCGAGGAATCACTGAGCATGGCTAACCCCAATTTTACTCGTTGTTTCATGCCGCTTGAATACGTTTTCAATGGTTGATACAGATTGTTTTCCAAATGAACTTTCTCGGCGAATTCTCGGGTCGAACTGCAGTCGGGTAGTTTTTTAAAACGGAGAAATAAATCGATGTTTTCTTCTAAGGTAAGATCTTCCCATAATTGCAAGGCAGGAGAACAAATTGCGACCTGTCTGAAGAGTTCATCTCGCGAAATGGTATCTTGCTTCAAGCTCCATTCAATTTCTCCTTCACTCGGGGAAAGAAACCCCGAAATGATTTGAAGCAATGTTGATTTACCGGAGCCATTGTTGCCGGTGATGGCATGGCACGATCCCGATTGCAATTCCAGCGACACATTTCGGAAGATCCAGTCTTTGCGAAAACGCTTCGAGATATGTTGTAAAACAATATTCAAAGAATCATAGTCCTTGAGGTCCGCGAATGATGCCCTTGTCGCTTTCACGAATGAAGTCGAGTATGATTTGTTTATGCTCTGTATTGGGAAGTTCTAGTTCGGCTGCGTGCATGGCCCGGCTCATATTGCTGTTGTGCACATAAATCATTCGATACACATCTTCAATATGGGCAATGACTTCATTGTCGAATCCTCTTCTGCGCAGGCCCACTGTATTTACACCGGCATAGCTGAGCGGTTCGCGAGCCGCCTTGACGTAGGGAGGAACATTTTTTCTAACAAGACTTCCACCGGCAATAAATGCATGCTGTCCAATGCGAACGAATTGTTGAATGGCCACAACGCCTTCTACGATTACCCAGTCTTCAATGTCGACGTGGCCAGCAATATTGGCGCTGTTGGCGATAACGCAATGATTGCCTACAGAAGCATCGTGCGCAACGTGAACATATGCCATGAGCAGACAATTGCTGCCCACAGATGTTTTGAACTTGTCTTTAGTCCCTCGGTTGATGGTTACGCATTCGCGGATGGTTGTGAAGTCACCAATTTCTGCGGTTGTTTTTTCGCCATCAAATTTCAAATCTTGAGGAATTGCTGAAATGACAGCGCCCGGAAAGATTCGACAGTTCTTGCCAATGCGCGCACCGTCCATAATCGTCACGTTGGGACCAATCCATGTTCCGTCTCCAATTTCAACATCAGCAGCGATGGTTGTGAACGCTCCAATTTCGACACCGGTTCCTAGGCGTGCTTCCGGGTGGATAATATTCAGGTTTTTCATGCTGTGGCTTCTTGGTTTGTTTCTTTAGCCACCCGGTCGCGCACAACCTGAGCCAGCATTACTGCTTCGCAGGCTTCTTTACCATTTACATAGGCAACACCGCGCATATTTACCAACCCTCGGCGAATGGGGCTTTCAAGAGTGAGTTTGAAAATAATGGTGTCGCCCGGAAGTACTTTCAGTTTGAATTTCACACCATCAATTTTCATAAAGTAGGTGCTATAATTTTCCGGATCCTCTACTTGGGAAAGCGCGTAAATGCCTCCTACCTGTGCCATGGCCTCTATTTGCAATACACCGGGCATGACCGGATTTCCGGGAAAGTGCCCCTGAAAGAATGGTTCATTCATGGTCACGTTCTTAATACCGACAATGCTGTTGGCATCCATCTCCAGAATTTTATCAATCAGCAAAAACGGATATCGATGCGGCAGCATCTTGGTAATGTCGTTGATATCGTAGAGCGGTTTTTTGAAGATGTCGAATGTGGGAAGGGCATCTTTTTGTTTTTTCATGACACCCTTCAGAATCTTCGCAAACTCCACGTTGCCAAAATGCCCGGGGCGAGCTGCGAGTATATGTCCGCGGATGAAGCGACCGGTCAATGCCAAGTCGCCAACGATGTCCAGAAGCTTGTGGCGTGCGGGTTCGTTTTCAAATTGCAGTTTCGTAGTGTTAAGTACACCCATACCTTCAACACGAACATTCAAGTTTTCTCGTCCAAGCTGCTTCAGAATATCTTTAATTTCATCTTCCGAATAATCACGCTCCACCAGCACAATGGCGTTGTCAAGACTCCCGCCCTTGATGAGTCCGTTTTTAGCGAGCACCGCCAATTCACCCAGAAACACAAACGTGCGACAACAGGCAATTTCATCGATGAAGTGATCGAGTTCATACATATGCGCATGCTGCGTGCCCAACACGGGCGAATTGTAGTCGACCATCACTGTGAGACGAAACTCTCCGCCATTGGTGGGTACGGCGAGCATCTCAATATTCTTGTCTTTGTCTTCGTAGGTGATGTTTTCGTCCAGCACAAGGTATTTTCGTTCTGCTTCCTGCTCCACGATGCCGGCCGCTTGTATGGCTTCAACGAATGGTTTTGAACTGCCATCGAGAATGGGCACTTCGGGACCGTCGAGTTGTATAATGGCATTGTCTATCATGCTTCCATAGATTGCTGCCAGGATGTGCTCGGTTGTATAAACACGCGCACCCTTGTATTCGAGCGTGGTGCCTCGCTGGGTGCTCACCACCAGGTCGCAATCTGCTGGAATGATGGGTTGGCCCTCGAGGTCGGTGCGTTGAAATACATAGCCGCTATTCTCGGCAGCGGGAAGGATGTGAACGTTCACGGTTTCGCCGGTGTGAAGACCTACACCGCCAAGACTAACCGCGTTTTTCAGCGTGCGTTGTTTTGCTGGAGTCATGGTGCGAAAATAAGGGTTGAAATCACATTCGATAACGTGTTCAGAGCTTTGCGTTGGGTGTTATTAGTGATTTAAAAAATATCGACTTATCAACAAAACGCAAACATATGTATTTCAGTTCGAATGCATGTTCATATTTGGATCGCAATCAAACAATCTATGAAAAGAAACTTACCATTACTTCTGGCGCTTTTCGCAAGCGCTTTGTTAATGCAGAGTTGTAAGAGTCCGAAAGCTGCGGTTTACAAGACTCCGATCAACAATTGTGTTACATCTGCTGAATTATCGGCTTTAGCCATCGGAATGTCAAAATCCCAAGCGCTGGACGCCCTTGGGCAGACCTATCCTTTCGACGTGCTCGCAGGCGACTTCGAGGGTTGTGAAGTTTTTCAGTATAAATACAAAAAGCCTAAA
>JBJTRD010000409.1:0-2425 GCA_046075945.1 Flavobacteriales bacterium | reverse complement strand
CTTGAAATTGGCACAGGCAGCGGCTATCAGTGTGCCGTACTATGCGAGTTAGGAGCAAAAGTTTATTCCATCGAACGCCAGCAGCTGCTTCATAAAAACGCGAAGACGCTATTGGAAAAAATGGGCTACAAACCCTATCTCAGTTATGGCGACGGTTTCAAGGGCATGCCTGCCTTTGGTCCTTTCGACCGAATTCTTTTTACCTGTGCCGTACCAAAACTGCCCGATGAATTATTGATGCAGTTAAAGCCGGGTGGGTTGCTTGTAATGCCTTTCGGAGAAGGCGAAGTACAGAAAATGATGGTGGTTCAGGAACAGGAGGACGGATCATTCACCAGCAGTTACCACGGTGAATTTTCGTTCGTTCCTATGCTGGAAAAGCGCACTTCTGCTACTTGATTAATACATGAATTCCCAGGCTGTTCTGTAGCCGGCTATAGATTCTGCATATTCGAGAAATTCGCCGAAGAAGCGATCGTTGCCGAGCGTGGCGCTATCACCAATAATGACGAGTTTCTTTCGCGCACGCGTCATGGCCACGTTCATTCGTCGGTAGTCGCGCAAGAATCCGATTTCTCCCTTCTCGTTGCTGCGAACCAGACTGATATACACCACATCGCGTTCTTGACCCTGAAAGGAGTCGATGGTATTTACCGCCACATCCTCAACACCGGCAAACTCTCGCTGCAACAATTCTACTTGTGCGCGATAGGGCGAAATAATAGCCGCATTCCAGCGCTCGGGAACCTCATCTTTCAGTTGATCAAAATGCTTGCGTAAAATCGAAATTTCTTCCGGATTGCTGCGTGATTCGCCATCTTCACCGGCCTGCTCTTCAAAGCCACAGCCGGCTGTATCGATAAATTCGAGAGGAAGAGAATGAGCGAGTGCCCGATTGGCAACAGCGTCATGTGCAGTCAATTCATCCTTGTAAAATTTCCGGTTTGAAAACGCCATGATGGCATTGTGCATTCGATACTGCACGTTGAGCAGCGCCACATCCGGCAATCGCTTGATGGCTTTTTCGAGCAGCGTTATCGCCAACCCCTTTGCAGCTGCATCCTGAGATTTGACTGTGGGCGGAAGCTGAAATGGATCGCCGGCCATCACCACACGATCAGCACGCAAAATGGGCACCCAGATAGCCGGCTCAATACCCTGCCCTGCTTCATCAATAACCACTGTAGAAAATCTTCGTCCTATCAAATCATCCGACGATGAACCAATAAGGGTGCAGGCAATGACTTGTGCATCGTCGAGCACCTTTTGTATCAGGTAAGATTCCAGTTCACGCGCTTCACGACTAATTTGTCGAGCCTCGTGGAAAATAAGTTTGCGCTGTTCCGCCTCCTCTCTGCCAAATGAACGTTTATACTTACCACCCATTTTGCGCAAATCGAGTGCACGGCGTTTCAGCTCCTTGATTTGCTTGAAATCTTTTTCCTGCTGCAACAACACATCGAGTGTAAGTGCCGTGTTGTCTGTTTCCACTTTGGCGAGGTTCCCTATGCGCACTACGCGCAATCCCTTTGCAGCAAGGGACTTGGCGAGGTGGTCGGTGGCTGCATTGCTGGGTGCGCATACCAAAATTTGCTTCTCCTCCTTCAGCACTTCGAGCATCGAATCAACCAGCGTCGTCGTTTTACCTGTGCCCGGTGGTCCATGTACAATCGCAATTTCTTCGGTAGTACATATTGTTTTTAATGCTGCGTTCTGTGAATCATTCAACCGAGGAGATAATTGCCCCGTGAAGGTTTTGTGCGATGCCGGCTTGTACCCGAGAATAACGTCGCGCACATGTTTCAATCGACCCTTCTCCACGTTGATGAGCTCGCTGAGCGCCTTGAACATTTCGTCGTAGGTGCGGGTGTCGAACAACAGATTAACCCCCAGCTTTCCATCATCCATCCATTCAGGCAATTCATCTGCGAAGAATGTAATCTTCATGCGCTGGTCGTCGACATAGCCTACCGTTCCGGTAAGAGTGCATTCCTGGTTACCATCGGCAGCTGAGAATATCGATACGGGGGCGGCACTTTGAAATCTGTGATCGAGTTTATCGCCCGGATTGCGTTCGACCACCACAAAGGGATAGGAGCCGATGCCATACCCCGTTTCAACAATCCGAAGCGGAAACCACGTAATACCGTTTCGCTTGCGCTCCTGAATGCTCGACTGCTTCAACCATGCATCGTGCAATGCATAGTCTTCGCGCTGCTCAATACGCAGCACCGAAGCCAGCTTACCCAATTCGTCTACAGCATCCAAATGAGAGGGGAATAGGTGATAGGTAATAGGTAGTTAGGGGATAGGTGATAGGTGATAGGTGATAGGTAGTTAGGTGTTAGGTAATAGGTTATAGGTAATAGGTGTTGGCTCACCTGTTACCTATAACCTATTACCTAGAGTTTTTAGCGTATGATGG
>JBJTRD010000408.1:0-11910 GCA_046075945.1 Flavobacteriales bacterium | reverse complement strand
CAATGGAGCTTCTATCCCGACTATCGCCACCGCATGAAGTGGGGAGTTGATTACACGCATCACGACTTCATGCCGAACAGTGTGTATGCTCGCAGTGGCGATACCGAATTTGATACCGGAAATAAGGTCCATTTAATTTCTCATGAAGCAGCCGGCTACGTGCTCGATGAATTCGATATTAATGAAAATATCAGTCTGAATGCAGGATTGCGCTATTCTTATTTCGCTCATGTGGGTCCATTTACACGCTTCATAAAAACAGAAAACGGGCCGCTGGCTTCCAACGTGACTACCACTGCAATAAACTACGACAAGGGCAGCCTGGTGGGTGATTACGGAGGACTGGAACCGAGGCTGAACGTTCGCTGGATCGTAGGTCGCAAATCAAGCATCAAGGCAGGTTATATGCGCAACTACCAGTACATCCATCTCACCAGTCTCTCGCCTACTTCGCTGCCTACCGATGTTTGGCTGCCGAGCACAGAGGTGTTGAGGCCGCAGATTGGAGAGCAGGTGAGCGCGGGGTATTTCAAAAATTTCGGCAATAACGATTGGGAAAGCAGTGTTGAGGTTTATTACAAGACCATGCAAAATCAGAGCGAATACAAACCCGGAGTGCAGCCCGACCAGACGGTGAACGACAACATCGACAATTTACTGGTGTTCGGCTCCGGCCGCAGCTATGGGGCTGAATTTTTCCTGAAAAAAGCAACAGGCAAACTCAATGGATGGATTGGGTACACCTGGTCGAAAACAGACCGCATCTTCGAATCATTGAACGATGGCAAACCCTTTCCAACACGCTGGGACCGCAGGCATGATTTGAGTTTCGTGATGAACTATAAAATTCATCCGAGGCTCGATCTGGGCTTTGTGTTTGTCTATGCTACAGGCAATGCCATTACCCTTCCGGTCGAGCGTTATTTTTACGAAAATCAGGTAATCGATGTTTACGGTTCACGCAACAGCTATCGCATGGCGCCTTACCATCGCGCCGATTTTTCCGCCACCTGGCACACCAAGCATCGGTCGAAGGATACAGGTGAAGAGAATTTGGAATCGGAACGAAAAGTTCGGTTCAAGAGCAACTGGAATTTTTCTGTTTACAATCTTTACAACCGTATGAACCCATACTTCATTTATTTCGGAACGGATGGACAAATTCAAAACGGTGTATTTCAGGTGAAAGCATATCAAGTTAGCCTCTTCCCTATTTTGCCAAGCATCACATGGAACTTTGAATTCTAAGCTTGGTTGTACTTTCGCCTTTGAATGAAAAACCTGGCGCATCTCAACATTTATTTTTGGAAATACCGCGGAAGGCTGTTTGTAGGGTTCTTATTGATTGCGCTGGGAAATGTGTTTAACGTTTATGCACCGGCTGTTGTGCGCGATGGTATCGATTTCCTGACCGATGCTCTGAGTGTCCAAGGGCAATTATCGACCGAGCAAGTGGTTCCTGCGCCATCCAGTTTCGATTTAATATCAGAATGGACCGGACAAGAAAAAGTGAATGTGACTCTGAACGAGGAGAACTTTGCGTCTACCGTCGTAAAAATAGGCTTGTTGCTTGCCGGACTTTATCTGCTTGTTTTTTTGCTAAAAGGCGTATTTCTTTTCTACCAGCGCCAGGCTTTGATAGTCATGTCGCGTCACATTGAATACGACTTAAAAAACGAGGTATACCGCAAGTATCAGGCTCTCGACCACAGCTTCTATAAAAAAAATCGCACAGGCGATCTTATGAATCGCATCAGCGAAGATGTAAATCGGGTTCGCATGTATGTAGGTCCGGCAGTGATGTACACCCTCAACCTGGTCGTGCTCCTTGTAATGTGCACCGCGGTCATGCTGAAAATCGACGTGGAATTAACGCTCTACACTCTTTCACCTTTGCCCTTCATGATGGTTGCCATCTTTTACGTAAGCAAAACGATCAACAAAAAAACGGATTTGGTACAACAGCAACAGTCCAGGTTGAGCACACTCGTGCAGGAAAGCATCTCAGGAATTCGTGTTCTTCGAGCATTCAGTCGCGAGCAGCATTTCACCCGGACATTCGAAGGAGAAAGCGAATTTTATAAGAAAAAACAATTGCAGCTGGTTCGCATCGATGCGCTGTTTATGCCCGTAATCATCATTCTGGTAGGCCTCAGCACATTGCTTACGGTATACATTGGGGCACACAAGGTTATGGCAGGCGAATTATCGCCCGGTGTTATTGTACAATTTGTCTTTTATGTAAACATTCTTACCTGGCCCTTTGCAGTGGTGGGCTGGGTTACCAGTCTTGTGCAGAAAGCAGAAGCGAGTCAGGCGCGTATAAATGAATTTCTGAAAACAGAACCTCAGGTCACTAATGACCTGGAAGCGTCCCCTTTTCAGCGCGGTGCAGTTCGGTTTGAGCACGTTTCGTATACCTACCCGGATAGTGGAATTGCAGCTCTTCAAGACTTGAATTTCGAAATACCCGAGGGAACCACACTGGGAGTTATTGGCAGAACCGGCAGCGGCAAGAGCACGCTGGCTCAGCTGATGCCGCGTATGATGGACCCCACTTCGGGTAAAATAACTATTGGCGGCAAGTCACTGGAAAAAATTACACTTTCCTCACTCCGTGAAAACATGGGTTACGTGCCCCAGGAAGTGTTTCTTTTTTCAGACACCATTCGCAACAACATAACCTTTGGCCGCGAAGCGGACGATGGGCGCATCGAAGCTGCTGCACAAGCTGCAGACGTGGACAATACGATTAAGCAATTTCCTTCAGGCTATGATACCATTCTCGGAGAGCGAGGCATCAACCTGAGCGGTGGACAAAAGCAGCGTGTGTCCATTGCACGTGCAATTATCAAAGACCCCGAAATACTGATTTTCGATGATTGCCTGAGTGCTGTCGATACGCAAACCGAAGACCGCATCATACGTCAGTTGCGCTCGATTATGAAAGGAAAAAGCAGCATCGTAATTGCGCATCGAATTTCCACCGTGAAAGATGCCGACCAAATTCTTTATCTCGAACAAGGAAGAATCACCGAGCGCGGAACACACGCAGATTTGCTTGCGCTCGGAGGAGCTTATGCGGCGTTATATCAGAAGCAATTGCTCGAAGAGTCGAACGAATCGGCTACCGGTTCCGCAGCGAACGAATAATGTCCAGCCTTGTTTCTAATTCGTAGAAATCATCCTATGAAATCAACTGTTGCCATCCATTGGTTCCGTCGCGACCTGCGCCTGGAAGACAATCATGCCCTCTACCGTGCCATTGAAAGCGGTAAGCAAGTCGTCTGCATTTTCATATTCGACAAGCTCATATTGGATAAATTGGAAAACAAGGCTGACACGCGTCTTCAGTTCATACATCAAACACTCGGCAAGCTCAATAAAGAGCTGCAAGCCAATGGAAGTCGCCTGCATACATTCTATGGAGAACCTTTGGAGGTCTGGAAAAAAATCGTTCAGGAATTCGACCCATCTGAAGTGTTTTGCAACCGCGATTATGAGCCGTATGCCCAAGAACGCGACCGAGCAGTTTTTGACTTTCTTCAATCCAAATCCATTTCTTTTCTCGGATATAAAGACCACGTCATATTTGAAAAAAACGAAGTGGTAAAAGATGACGGCCTTCCCTACACGGTATTCACACCGTATAGCAAAAAATGGAAATCAACGCTCACAACATCATCCTTCCACGCGTTTGAGAGTGTACCCAACTCCGCGAACCTGTTGCCTTGCGCGCCCGGAGATATTCTTTCTCTGCAAAGCATGGGAATGAAGGAAACAGACTTCGTTAATTATCCGAGCGAATCGATCTCGGAGCCCATTATTCGCAGCTACGACAAAACGCGCGATATTCCTTCCATACAGGGTACCACACGTTTGAGCTTGCACTTGCGATTTGGTACCGTGAGCATTCGGTCGCTTGCACGCATGGGGCAGCAACAGAATGAAAAGTGGTTGAACGAACTCATTTGGCGTGATTTCTATCAAATGATTATCTATCACTTTCCACATACTGTAAACAAGGCATTCAAACCGGCCTACGACAGAATTCCATGGCGCAACGACCCGCAAGAATTTGCAGCCTGGTGTGAAGGTCGCACGGGTTATCCGATTGTCGATGCAGGTATGCGCGAGCTCAATGAAACCGGCTTTATGCACAATCGTGTTCGCATGATAGTAGCCAGCTTTTTGACGAAGCACTTGCTCATCGACTGGCGATGGGGCGAACGTTATTTCGCATCGAAACTTCTCGACTTCGAATTGGCGAGCAATGTGGGAGGCTGGCAATGGGCAGCCAGCAGCGGTTGCGATGCAGCTCCCTATTTCCGGGTATTCAATCCGGCGCTTCAAACCGAAAAATTTGATAAAGACAGAAAGTACATTCGCCGCTGGGTTCCCGAGGTAGATACAACCGAATATCCCAAGCCGATAGTGGAACATTCATTCGCGCGTGACCGTGTACTGCGTGTATTCAAGGAAGCGCTTCAATCCAATTAAGCTCTAGATTTGAATCATGGAATCACTTTTTAAAGGATTGCGTGTACTGGATTTGTCGAGTGTATTGGCCGGTCCTTCGGTTGCAAGTTTTTTCTCCGAACTGGGAGCCACGGTAATTAAAGTAGAAAATCCGAAAACAAACGGCGATGTAACACGCTCCTGGAAATTACCCGACGAATCGAAAGACGCCTCCATTAGTGCCTACTTTTCATCGGTCAACTTCGGCAAAGAATATCGATGGATGGATCTTTCGCTGGCAGAAAACCGGAAGGATGTGGAAGCACTCATACAGTGGAGTGACATCGTGATTGTAAATTTCAAGGAAGGCGACGATCTTAAATTTCAGTTAACCGCCCAAGACATTCATACCCTTCAACCACAAGCCATTTATGCTTCGTTGAAAGGATTTAAATCAGATGCACACCGCATAGCCTACGATGTTGTGCTGCAAGCAGAATCCGGGTTCATGTTCATGAACGGAAATGAATCGAGCGGTCCGCTGAAAATGCCTGTTGCTTTAATAGACGTCATAGCAGCACACCAACTGAAAGAAGGAATTCTATGCGCGCTTATCCAACGCGAAAAAACAGGGAAAGGTTCTGTTGTGCGCACAACACTCGAAGAATCGGCATTGTCTGCATTGGTAAATCAGGCCAGTAACTATTTAATGGAGGGACATATCGCACAAGCGCAAGGCTCGCTTCATCCGAACATCGCGCCTTATGGCGAAACTTTTATATGCAGTGATGGAAAACACCTGGTACTCGCCGTTGGCAGTGATAGTCAGTTTAGACAACTCTGTGAAACAGTAAATCTTCCGGAGCTTTCAAAAGACGAACGATTTAGTACGAATCATCAGCGTGTAATTCACCGTGAACAACTGGCGTCTCTATTAGCCCCTTTCTTTCAATCTAAATCGCGCACAGAATGGGTAGAAGAACTCACTTCAAGGTCCATACCTGCAGGGGCGATACGTTCGATGGATGAAGTGCTTTCAACCAACGTTGGGCAGAGAATGATTCGTGAAGAAATGATTGATGGCAGGCCAACGCGCCGACTTAGCGGTATATCATTCACGATGGAATCTTAATCGCGTATGATTTTCCGGCGGTAACTTTCAGACTATTTTCCCGAAGCCACGGATTATACCACTTCAAAAGTTTATAGGTCAACCCTTTTTCCTTTGCAAATGCAGCCAAATCGGGAATTGTATTTTCAACCCGAACAGAGTTTACCCGAAGCGGTTCGTACAGCTCGGCCGGACGCAGAACGAATCCATACTGATCTGCATGCGTAAAAATTTCCTTCATCGCCAGAATCCTGTATACGTAACGCGCCGTCTCTTCATTGAGCAGTAAGTCCCAATAAGTGCTTTCATATTGCTGATTGGTGGCGCGTTGCAGCCCTGCCATGCCCATGTTGTAGGAAGCCGCAGCCATCGACCACGAACCATATCTATCGAACGCATCTTTCAGAAAATGGCAGGCTGCATAGGTACTCTTTTCGACATCGTACCGCTCATCTACCTGTGCAGAAACTTCGAGCCCATAACTTCTTCCTGTTTCATCCAAAAATTGCCAGAATCCCTTAGCTCCGGCAGGAGATGTAGCATTGGATAAGGAGCTTTCGATAACCGCCAAATATTTAAAGTCGTCGGGAATTCCATTTGATTTCAAGATTGGTTCTATTACAGGAAACCACCTATAGGCGCGCTTAATGGTCAGCAGAGTGTTGCTATGCCAATAGGTGTTTACGAGTAGTTCGCGGTCCAAACTTTCACGAACATCGGGACGGTCGAGCGGAACTTGTTCACCGGCAAAATCCATTTGTTCGGGCAGTGGCATTGCGAAAATTCGGTACTCACCATTAATCACGTTGCGGTAGGCATCGTTTTCAGCTTTTGTAGGTTTGTTTTTATCAGCAAATGAAAACAACACAAGAACAAGCGCTGAGGAAAGAAGGCCTATGAGAGCAGAAACGAGGTAGTAGCGGTTGGTCATCGTATTAAAAAAAAGGCGTTTGGATATCCTTCAAAAGCGGTGCATTCTGATCGCGTTCCGAGACGACAGGATTCTGGCAGTCCCACTGAATATCCAGCGTAGGATCATCCCACTTTAAAGACTGCTCACATTTCGGGTCGTAGTAGTTGGAGCACTTGTAACTAAAAATTGTTTGATCTTCCAAAACGAGAAATCCATGCGCAAAGCCTTCCGGAATAAACATTTGAAGGCCATTTTCCGCCGATAGGATTTGTTTAAAATGCTGTCCATAGGTTGGTTCATTTTTACGCAAATCGACAACGACGTCCAACACACTTCCTCTGGAAACTCTGACGAGCTTAGCCTGCCCCTTTGGCGGGATTTGAAAATGCATACCACGAATCACATTTTTAGATGATACACTTTCATTATCCTGGACGAACGTAATATTCAATCCTGTTCCTACTCGAAACTTAGCCTCACTAAATACCTCCATGAAAGATCCGCGTGAGTCCCGGAATACATTGGGCTGCAAAATCAATAAATTGGAAAAGCCTGTAGTGTGTATCAACATATGTTTATCTGCTAAACACGACGATGATACTTACAATGCTCAACACAGAAGTAAGCAAAGAGGTGTATGGTCGGACTTGTGACTGCAGTTTCAAACTTACTGACAAATTATTGGGCTGAACGTAAATAATATCGCCCGATTCCAACGATAGTTTCGCATATTCCAATCCCTCTATGGTAGATAAATCAACATGAAACACCTTTCGCTCACCGATAGCGTTTCTGATTAACAAGATGTCATATGCCTTTGCGCCTTCTCCAATTCCCCCTGCCTTAGCTACAGCCTCGAGCAAACTAATATTCTGACTACCCAATTCAAGTACTTCACCTGTTCCTGCCGGACTTGGAAATACCATAACCCTTCGATTGAGAACTTTCAGCTGTACGAACGGATTATTGAACTGCGACTCAAACAATTTCTCAATTTTAGATTGTGCCTCCATTACTGTTAGACCGCCAATCACCTGACGTCCGATAAGAGGCAACTCCACCATTCCATCGCTATCGACGAAATACTCAATGCTGGCCTTTTGCACACTTGAAATATTATTCAAAGGACCGGTGGTTACCTCGAGCATCAGTGCCGCTTCGTTGGTGTATATTTCAAAGGAGATAATGTCATTGGGTTGAATTCGATAATTAATGGTCATCGAGTCGAGTTCGATCTGATCGTATACAAAATCGTCGGGCCTTTTAAACATCAACTCCGAGTTGATACCACACGAACTTAGCAACGAAATAATCACAACAACATAGGTAAAGCGGATGAGTCGAATCATGGAAATTCTTTATAATCACAAAAGTAATGATGATCAGGCTTAGGTAGAAACTTTCAATAAGCAGTAACGGTTTGTGTTCCGTTAAAGCCCCATGTACAGACTATCCTGGCTAACTTTGACACCTTTGTGTATCCTTTCTACTGCAATTGGCATGACCGAAATTCGTCCGCTCACTTCTAGTGACTTCCCTCTGGTGCTCAGCTGGGAAAATAATCCGGAACTGTGGAAAGTATCCGAACAGGAAGGTCCATTTTCAGAAGAAGAAATCTACTCATTTTTCAATCGCTGCTTAGATAAGTCAGAACAGGAAATTGAGCGATGGATAATCGAGACGAATGGCGAGCCTATAGGCGCAATAGACTTTTTTAATTTCGAGCATGAAAGTCAAAGTTGCGGAATAGGGGTATTTATTACCGAACAACAACATCGATCGAAAGGCCATGCTTACCGGGCAATGGAAATGGGCATTGAACTGCTTAAACAAAGACCATGTACGATCATTCGCGCACTCATTTATCCCGACAACATTGCGAGTATTCGCCTATTTGAGAAATTACTATTTCGATGTATCGGAAATGGTCTATTCAAAGGACGATATGTACATCATTATCTTCTTGAAATCAACCTATGAAGTACAGAGCCTTTAAAATCGCTTTGGCGATTATACTTTTAATCGTAGCAACTGCGGGGTCTTATTTCGTGTGGGTTTTTCATAGTAACAGCATTCATGTGCATTCGGGAGAATATTGGCTCATCATAAGAGAGCCGGTTCCGGCGAGCACGCTTACAACAAATGAAAAGTTTACACTAACGCAGCCTCTGAATTGGAACTTGGCCTGCCGCGCAAAACGATTGCGCACCATCAAACCTGGGCGTTATAAGCTCAGATCGGGCATGAGTTATTCAGACATTATACAGGAATTGCGCAGCGGTGGCCAGCTTACTGTAATGGTGCGCATAGATGATGTTGAAAGTTTGGAGGAACTTGCGGCCCGGCTAGGCACAGAATTACTTCACGATAGTGCACACTTTATGAGCTCCTTTGAGAATGACTCACTCTTGAACGAAATTGGAATTCAGAAAAGCGAGCTTGCAGCTTCAATAAGGCCCAACACCTATGAATTCTATTGGAAGATGAATGCGAAAACATTCTTAGCCAAAACGAAAACAGAAAGCAGCCGCCTGTGGAATACTCAGCGCCTTCAGCTTGCAGAGTCTTTACACCTCAGCCCTCTTGAGGTTGTTATACTGGCCTCTATCGTAAAAGCGGAGACAGGCTCTATTGAAGAGGCGCCAAGAATAGCAGGGCTCTATTTGAACAGACTTCATATTCAGATGCCACTTCAATCGGATCCGACGGCTGTTTTTGGCAAGAAAAGTTCAACACAGCGTATTTATTTGAGTGACCTGAAAATTGACTCACCCTACAACACCTATCTGCATAAAGGACTGCCACCCGGCCCCATCAATTTTCCGGAGGACAGCTACATCGACGCGGTTTTACATGCGGAAAAACACACCTTTCTCTATATGTGCGCAGAACCAAATGGCAGTGGGAAACATGCCTTCGCCCAAACCTTGGCCGCGCATGAAGCAAACAGGAGAAACTACATTCAGTGGCTCAATAAAAAAGGCATACGCTGATACCTTGTCAATCAAATAGTTGATATTACTATCTTTGTGTTATCATGAATAAGCAGGACAAGGTTATGAGGCGCCTTCGCGTGCTCATGTTTTTGATGGCCGTCGTTACGCTCGGCTCTTGCTTTGTCCTTTACTATAGCCAATACAGCCAGAACAATTACGTTTCAAAAATTAGTTTATCGTCCCGACAAAAAGCGCTGGCCGAAGAATTGGGACGTAAGATGTATTTATTGCATGAGCGCAGTGTGAACCAAACCGCCACTGAAGACGAACGCGATCAGTTTCGGGTTACCATGAATAAATGGGAAAGTGCACAGAAAGCGCTCATTACCGGAAGCGAGTACTATGGAACCACCAGCAGTAACTCCAATGCAGCACAGGCCCTTTTGCAATCGTCATCACTTGAATTCGTTAAAGGACGAGATTTCCTGAGTGAATTCAGTAAAAACCCATCGTCGTTCGCAAAGAAAGATCTTGACAATGCGATGGGCATGATAGACACCTATATAGTAAGTATCAACAATGTCACAGGACTATTTCTTTCGGAAAGTGAGCAACAGGCTAATTTTTCTGCAGCAGCCATTATTGGTATTACACTAGGTATTGTGTCCATGCTCCTTTTTGGCTTATTCGCTGTATTACGTCCCATTCGAAAAGTGCTTGAAGAAACCGAAGATGAGATTTCCTCCTATGAAGAAAAAATCAATGAGTCGCTGAATGCAAAAACGGAGTTCCTCTCCAACATGAGTCACGAAGTTCGAACGCCGCTCAATGGAGTGATTGGTATGAGCGAACTACTCCTTCAAAGTAAATTGGATGAGGAACAAAGAGCTTATGCCCGCAACATTCATAATAGTGCCTTTCACCTTCTTGATTTACTCAACAATGTTCTTGATGTTGCGAAAATGCAATCCGGTCAGATAGAAGTTCGCAAAGAGCGCTTCAACCTTTCCGACTGCATCGAGCAGGTTGTTGACTTATTAAAGCCAATGGCCCACAGCAAGAAAATCGAACTCATGAGTGATTTGAGCCCGAAGGTTCCCATGGAATTAATTTTCGATGAACATCGATTGCGTCAGATACTCATGAACTTGGTAAACAATGCCATCAAATTCACCGACAAAGGAGAAGTGGTAGTAAAGACGGAACTCGTTAATCATGAAAAAGACTTCGTTCACATCGAGTTTAGCGTAAGCGATACGGGCATTGGAATAGAGGCAGACAAGCTAGAGAAGATTTTCGAGTCCTTTTATCAAGTCGATTCCTCATTCAATAAAAAATATGGCGGATCGGGATTGGGGCTTTCTATTAGTCAGGGAGTAGCACACGAACTTGGAACCCGCATCAAAGTTCAAAGCCAACCCGGCAAGGGTTCTACATTTACATTCAGTATTGTTGCTGAAACATCAGGGGCTCTCCACGGAGAAAAACTAAGCGCGTTACAAGGATTACGTGCTTTGGTAGTTGACGACAATACGACGAATCTTAAAATTCTTGTTAAGCAGTTATCGGGTTGGGGTATTCAGGCCACTCCATTTAATAGCCCACAACTGGTTACGGATGTAATGTCGAGCCTGAACAAATTCGACTTCGTAATTCTCGATATGCAGATGCCCGAGATGGATGGACATTCCGTTGCCCAGAACATACGCTCGAAGTTCAGCTTTCAGGAACTCCCCATTATCGTATTGTCATCGCTTGGTGAGAACCTTATGTCGGACCGTGAAAATCTTTACAATGCCTATTTGACAAAACCGGTGAAGCAATCGAAGCTGCTCGATACGATTATCGACGTTATGAAGATTAGCCCGGTTCAACGCGCCAAGCTGAACATGCAGAGTGGGAATGCAGATGTTATCGCAACAAAAGCACCGCTGAGAATTTTACTGGCACAAGACAACGAACTATCTCGTGCCGTGAATGCGAAGACCCTGCAGATGCTTGGTCACTCTATAATATCGGTAGCATCATCGAAAGAAGTCATCGAAAAATCGAAACGCAACGATTACGATTTAATCTTTTTGGATGTGAAAGAAAATGAGTTGGATGGAATCGAAACAACCAGGCAATTAAAACAGCTGGTCGATGAGGACTCACTGCCTGTTATCATAGGCCTTACCAATGATCAGCAGAAAGACAAAGCTCGTTGCATACAAGCAGGCATGAATGACATCCTGGAGAAACCTATGAAGCCGGAAATGCTTCAGGAGAAAATCAGATTCTGGATTGTTCAATCCTAATATTTTCTTCATCGCGTTGTTATCGACACAACCAACTATTCGCATATTGACAGCGACCATTTTTCGCAGCTCTATTTTGATATGATACAAACAGCTCGATACATATTGTTTTGTCTTGCCCTGTTTTTGTGTGCTATCGTTTTCGCTCAACAAGACAGCTTGATGTATCGTCGAAGATCAAACACATTGGCCATT
>JBJTRD010000407.1:0-3776 GCA_046075945.1 Flavobacteriales bacterium | reverse complement strand
GTACCCTTGAGGAGTGGGGGAGTTTCCATTTTGTATGGATTGCGCAAAAACTCAATCCAGCCTGTAAGGATGAGCGACTCCGTCCGAATGCGTTCGAGGAGAGGCAACAATTCGTTTACCAATACCTTCGATTGACGCAACAAATCGGAGTTGGTCTGAATAAGTTGCGCATATAATTTTTCGAATTCCATGCGTATGGTTTCATCCTGAAAATCCAGTCGACGACGATTCGCATATTCGCTGACGTCGAGCACAGTGCTCGTTACCGATTCCGAGTGTTTTACATCGAGAATGCGATTCAAAGGCAGAATATAATATTCAATCCAGAAAGATGCCTTTTGCACCTTTTCCCGATATTCAATGCGGTCGAGATTCGATTTCAGTTCACGCGTTTCAGCGAGCAGTCGAAAGGTATTGCGTTCTACAAGATCCACAAATTCGCGCACCTGGTGAGAGAGGTTTTTGATACGCTCCTGCAAGATGTCGCGATCCTGATTTTCGTATTTGCGGATTTTCAGGAATAATTCTGAAATGCTGCCTTTATACTTTTCGATGGTTTCAGGCAACAACGGCTTGAATTCGAATAGCAAAAACTCCATGAGTTTAAAGTACACATCGCGCATCTCGTAATCACTGCCCAGGCTTCGTATTACGCGGTATTCACGAAGGCGAATGTTCATGGTGTGGCCATGCTTTTGAATGAGCATGTCATACACTTCCTTGGTAATAAGGCCATCCGCTATCTGATAAGAGAACAAGTCTCTTATCACGTCGAAGTTGGCGTGAAGGAAACTCAGTATGGTCCGCGGTTCCGCTTTTATCATTGGTGTCAGGTTTTTGCCGGATTATGCTTCTTCAAGCGATTCCACCAGCAAGTGATATTTCAGTTTTACCTCATTCAGTTCGCTGAAGTGCTGCGGTACTGTGACGGGCACTTCACTGATGAGGTGAGTAATAAGGTCTTTCATCTTTTTTCTCTTTGTGGTGACATGCTCAGCGCTTACTAGCCTTGGCCCTTCAAAAGGGATTCAACTATTCACCATTTACTATTTACTATTCACTATTTACTATTCATTGCCGGCAGCCTTCTCTTTCGCAATGTTGAGTTCCTCGCGGCGCACAGCATGCTGCTTATCATTCAGGTTAATCTTGCCCTTAGAGCGGAAGATGAAGTAGTACTTCGAGAAACCATCGTAAGGCTGTGGTGCGGCGAAGATTGGAATAAAGTTGTGCTCCTTGCAGAACTGCACAAGCTGCGGACGGTTGTGCTCGTCGATAGTTCCAATCTCGTCGATGAAGAGTGCAATCTTGTTTTCTTCGCTTGAAATAGCCAGGCGGTTGATAATGGCCATTACGATTACCAGACGAATCATACGGTCTGTTCCGTCCGACTCTACCTGCTCTTTCAAGTCTACACGCTTCATCGTTCCCTTCACATCAAGCACGAGTTCGATGTCGAAGAGATCTTCGAAATCTACACTCTTACCTGAATCAAGGTATTGGTTCAGAATCTTTAGGTCTTCCGCATTTTCGAACTCGAAACTTAATTGAGCATTGAGGTTTTCAATGGAAGCAATGCGCTCCAGTTCGTACAACACTTTTTTGTTGTCGACCAATTCAATTTTGAGGGATTCAATGTTCGAAATGTGCGTCTTCGCAAGGCTTTCATTGAAACGATTGTACACAAAGGTTTTGAACTCTTCGTAGCGTTTGCGCAAGTTGTAGGCCGGGTTGGCAAATTGGGTCGATATGCTGCCCAACAATCCGTCAATCGATTTTTCTTTGTCGTTGATACAAGCGATTTCATCTTCCACATATTTGATGAACTCGGTTTCGTCGGCCAAGGCGCTGTTGGTTTTGAAGCGCAATTGATCAAAAGAACGGTCTTTCTTGACTTTAAGCACTTCGCGGTCAGCATTGGCATGCTCAAACTTGGCGAAAATATCGTCGAGTGAATCGGTCGTGTCGAATGGGGTAGGGGCAATGCCGAATGCCTCAATTTCCTGCTTGCGTGAGCGCAACTGTATGAGGCGGTCTTCCGACTTACGGGCGTCTTCACGCAGCGTGTCGAGCAGCAATGATTTCTCGGCAATATCCTTTTTGAGTTTGGAAAGTTCATCTTCGAATTTCTCCTTCTCACTCTTCAAATTGCGCAGCTCTGTGCCAAGCTCTCCGCTTGCCTTCTCAATTTTCGGTTTCTCTGCAATGGCACGCAGTTTCTCTTTTACCGCTTCAATGTCGCCGAGCACTTTATCCAATTCCTTGCGGGTCTTGTCGATGTGAAGTGCTACAGCCCACAACTTCTCAAGCTCCACTTTCTCCTTCTGCACTTCCTTCAATTCGTCTTTCAGCATTTTCACTGAAGGAATGTCACGAAGTTCCATCTTCTTAGGCAATTCAATTTCACCATCAAAGATTTTCATGGTGGTGCCGGCCTTGGTCACTTTTTTCTTCACGAGCTTGTCGGGCATGGCCGCAAATTCGGATGAGAAGATTGTATTCAGGATTTTGCGGGTGTCCTCGTTGCCTGCAATCTTCTGGATAAGCTGGTTGTCGTAGTTCTTGATTTGAGCCTCCAAACGTGAGCATTCAGCATCGAACTTGGAGAGTTTGCTTTCGATATTCTTCGAATCAAGCTTTTGGTTTTCTACCATTGTAATGCGCACTTCAATCTCGCGTCGCTTCTGATCGAGATTGGTAAGCGACTCTTCCAGAAACTTCTTGGTTTCATAGCTGGCAATGAGATCGAGGCGAGTTTGCAATGCAATGAACTCCTTCTCTTTCATTTCCACTTCGGTTTCCTTTTTACCGATTTCGCGGTTCAATTCTTCCTGGCGTGGCTTCAGTTTTTCATTCACAATCACCAGCGTACTCTGGTAGGTCTTTTCCTTTTCCAGACGTGAGCTATCAAGGTCCTTGATAGTGCCGTTGTATTGCTTATCGAATGCATAGACCAAATCGCTTACAATCCTCGATTTCGCCTTGTAGAGATTCACCACTTCGCGAAACTCTTCGAAGTCCTTTTGGATGTTTTTAATAACCCGGATTTCATCGTTGATACGCAACAAATCCGTAATGTCTTTTTTGTTCTTCTGTGAGAAATTAATTCCCTCATGCTCTCGGTTGTCGGCAACGATGAGCGACTCTTTCAGCGACTTGTTGGTAATGAGCTTGGAGTTGATGAGGTAGCGATAAATTTTCGAGAAGTTGTTGCTCAATCCATCGGTACGCACGTTTTCTTCAAGCCATACAACCGCATCGTTGCGGCGGCCGCGCTGATAAACGGTGTTGAATACTTCGCTCTTGCTCTTGAAGAGATAGAGCTCAACGCCTTCTGAGGCAAGCAAGTCCTGCACTTCATCCCAACGACGAATGCGCTGTGTCTGACCATCGCGTTTGAAGAAATATTCTTGGTTGTAGTCGCCCTTGATGCGATAGTATTCCAGTTCTCCTTCGCTATCGCGCTTAACCAAAATACAGTAGGGGCTGTTTTTGTGGACCTCAAACAGAATGTAGCTCTGGTTGTGGGTAGGGAAGTAGTGGTGAATCGTTTCTTTGTCACCCTTACGCTGTCCAGAGAAGCTCATTTTTGAGCCATCCACCACAAAGAGGAAGTTGAGAGTGTAGATGAGTGTTGATTTACCTACGTTGTTGGGCCCCACGAGTTGAAGTGACCCACAATCGTCGAGGCGCATTTCTGCGTTCACATAGGTGGCGGTATTAATACCGATGATTCTGGTAATCATAATGTTTGAATAGGTTAGGGAAGTCCTCTC
>JBJTRD010000406.1:0-6817 GCA_046075945.1 Flavobacteriales bacterium | reverse complement strand
ATCGGTTTCACACATCGTCCTCGCAAAATTTACGCTCAATGGCATTGGAGCGAAATATCAAATTAGTGAAGAAAATGCTCGCTGCATTGTAGCATTAATCTAGATTAGTAAACAGTTCGAGTTCATCCTTTCCCTTGAGATTGGCTATTCCTGCGCTTTTCGTAATGAAGACAATGCTAAGAAGATTTCTTATTGCCGGCGTCATTGTAATTTGCATCGCTGTTCCTGCCGATTCAACCCGTGCGATTTCTTTCGTGCGCTTTGCAAATCTAAATGCGTGCGTATGCGTGCTTTGACGATATCCGGATTGAATGGTTTGGTAATGAAGTCAGATCCCCCTTTCTGAAATCCTCCCGTCTCGTCAGCTACCTCATTGAGCGCCGTGAGAAAGATAATGGGTATACCCGATGTGCTTTCATCCGACTTTAGTCGTTCACACACTTCAAATCCATCGAGCTCCGGCATAATTACATCAAGTAATATCAAATCCGGTTGGGGCTGTTGCTGTGCTATTTCAATGCACTTCTGCCCGTTCTTGGCAAGTTTTAGTCTGTAGTTATCCTTTAGCAACGCATTGAGAACTTGCAAGTTTTCTGAAGAGTCGTCAACGATGAGAATCGTTGGTCGCTCGCTCGGGGTTACATCGAATATTTTCATACGCTCAGATGTTGTAACGCTTCTTCAAATTCAAAGTTTTCCAGTGTCCGGTGGCATTGTTTCAAGCGATATGTCGTTTCCATATCCAGCTCATATTCGTTTAATAGCTCTTCGGCGAGATCCAATGCTGAGCTATCGTAATTGGATGTTCTTACTATCAGCTCGCTCCATTTTTCGCTTAGGAGTTTTTCATCGATGATTTGTTTGTTGCTAATCGCTGCAAGAGGTGTCGCTAGTGTTTCTGCAATACGATGCGTAAGCTTCACGATTTCGTTCGTTAGTGAGCGAATTAGTTGTTTTTCTTCTTCCGATAAGGTTGCATTTTCCGTTTGTTTCAGATGATGTAAGTGGGCGGAAACGGGAGCTAGTTTTGAATGCATGTCGCTTGCGCCAATATTGCCCGTTATACCGGTAAGCGTGTGAATGTAAGCGGCAAGTGAAGAGACGTTCAATTCTTCAATGAACTGATTACATTCTTCTTCAGCAGAAGCATAAATGGTAGCATACGACTTGAGTAATTTTTCATAAGAAGGTCGTTTATTTCCCAAACGATACAATCCCTCCTGCAAGTTAATTCCTTCAATAGTGTAGGGGAGAGGTCCGTATTCCGCTTTCTTTATCTCTACATCTTTGTGTTGAATGTGTTTTATCAGCGCAGAATAAAGAACTACAGGATCGATGGGTTTGGTAATATGCTGATTCATGCCGGCTGCAAGGCTCTTTTCTGCTTCTCCCTTCATTGCGTGGGCCGTCATGGCTAATATGGGCAATAACGCATGATGACTGTTTTCCCGGATTTTTTGGGTGGCTGTGAGTCCATCCATTTCAGGCATTTGAATATCCATCAGTACACAGTCAAAGTTGCCCTTCTCCAGTGCCGAGAGTGCCTCAAGACCGTTGTGTGCCGCAGTAACCATAATTCCTACATCCTCCAGCAGTTCTATAGCCAGGTCCAGGTTCAATTCATTGTCTTCCACCAATAATACCTTACGTCCGCTAAGCTCTTGGCGCAATTCCGACATGTTCACCATGTGGTTCATATCGGCCTTCGATCGCGTGGGAGAAAGATGAAGAATGTTGTTGATTACATCGAATAAGATAGAGGGATTGACAGGCTTGAGTAAATAGTCATCAATAATTTTTTGATCGGCAGCCTCCTTTATATTCTCCATTCCGAATGCCGTAACCATTACGATGGAGGGAACTGCATCCGTTGTTTTCTTCAAGTGTTCTACCAATTCAAGCCCATTCATATCGGGCATTTTCCAATCTATTATAAGAATTGAAAAAGGCGAGTCAAGGGTGTGCTGTTGTTGAAAAAGATTCAGTGCTTCTTTTGCGCCATTCGCGGAGGTAACTTCAAATCCGAACGACTCAAGCATTGCTTGCATCACCATACGGGCACTCTCCGAGTCGTCAACAAGAAGTGCTTTAAGTCCTTGTCTTGCTTGAAAATCGTCCTCAGATTGAGATACTTTTTCCTGTGGAAGTTGAAATTGAGCTGTGAAGGAAAAAGTACTGCCATGTCCAAGGGTGCTCTGGGCATGCAGAGTGCCTTGCATTAATTCTATAATGCGTTTGCAAATGGGAAGGCCAAGACCAGTGCCGCCAAACTTGCGTGTAGTAGAAATATCGGCCTGCTGAAAGGGCGAGAATACACGTTGAAGTTGGTCGGTGCTCATTCCAATTCCCGAATCTTCTACCTGGAAAACCAGTGTGATTATGCCTAGCTCTATTTTTTCCAGTTTTACACCAATTCGAATTTCCCCTTTTTCGGTGAATTTGGCGGCATTATCAGCCAAATTAATAAGTACCTGACGCAGACGCAATCCATCGCCTATCAGCACATGCGGGATGTTGGGATCCAGGTATGTAATAAGTTCCACATCTTTTTTCTTTCGCAATTTCACATTGATGGTGTCGGCTACCTGCGCTACAATTTCTTCCGGGAAAAGTGCTGAGTTTTCCAACTGTAATTTACCTGCCTCTATCTTGGAGAAATCCAGAATATCATCGATGATGCGAAGCAGGGCTCTTGCTGATATGTCAATTTTATGTATATACTCAGTTTGTTTGGGATTCAGATCGGTGCGTTGCACGAGGTAATTCATCCCAATGATAGCATTCATTGGTGTGCGAATTTCATGCGACATGTTCGCAAGAAATTCACTCTTGGCTTTGTTGGCCGAGTCGGCCATTTCGCGCAGAGCTACCATTTGGTCATAGCGTTCGCTTATTTCCTTGTTTTTTTCTTCCACCACATCCAGCTGTTTACCGCCTAGCGAAGCGAAAAATCCAAGAAAAATAGGCGCGGTGTCAATAATCCAGAGCAATTCAGACTCCCGTTGGCATGTGAGCAACAGGTCCAGGCTAATGCGATTGTACAACAAATACGATTCGATGAAGGTGCCCATTATGGGAAAGCAAAGACCGAACAACGCTCCGAATAGCGCCCATCGGATCTGTCCGTTAAATCTCTTGGTTGATTGCATAGTTCTGTAGAGGTAGATAAAATAAATCAGCACTATGCATTCACTGCGAGAATGGAACGCATGGTATCGAAAGACATGGGTTTGCCGATAAAGTCAGTTACCAGGGGAGTATCTTTTGCTCGTTGTAAATCGCGATCGTCGAGTGTGGAAGAAAGTACGTAAATGCGTGTATTTTTAAATCGGTCTGCCCCCATGGCCGTCATTGCTTCCAGTACTTCGAATCCTCCCATAACAGGCATACGAATGTCAAGGAAAATGAGGTCAATAGAAACTCCCGGATTACCTTGAAGGTAAGCAACTACTTCCTGCCCCGATTTAAAAACGTCGATTGCAACTTCATCTATCAGGCGCTTCAGTACCTCGCCGTGCAGCATGTTGAATATATCATCGTCGTCTACTAGTAATACGTGTTGCGGATTATTCATTTCTTGCAATTTCAGGAATGGTGATTCTCATGGTTGTTCCTTCACCTAGGGCTGATGAGACAGTAAGATCCCCATTTAATTTATTTACTATTTCCTTACAAATATAGAGACCAAGCCCTGTTCCGATGCTGGATGTTGTGCCTCGGAAAAACATGGTAAAAATCTTCTCCAGATGAGAGGCGTCGATTCCCTCTCCATTATCGGCAACTTCCATAATGATTTGACCCGACTCTCTTTTTAGACTAAACTGAACGAAGCCTGCAATGTCTTTTTTTCTATACTTCACGCTATTGCCGATAATATTCTTGAGCAAAACACCAATGCGTGAGCGATCGGTGAAAATAACAGGCGATGTGCGAATATCGAGTCGCAGTTCCATCTGCCCATCAACACTAAACCGCAAGTCATTATAGGCTTGTTGCACCATAGCCACCACATTGAATTCTTCGTGAGCAATTTCTAAACGTGAATTCCTTGAATATTCCAGGATTTCTTGTATCGTGCCATCAAGACGTGTTGCCGAGCCATCCACCATTTGCAGATAGTTCTTGTCCTTTTCATCCAAATGGGGCGAATCCAAAATGAGCGACACAATGCCTTTTATGGAGAGTAACGGTGAGCGTAAGTCGTGCGAAATGCTGTAAACGAAATTATCGAGCTCTGCATTGATTTTACGCAGCTCTTCGTTTTTACGGGTTACAGCTTCCTGAACTTTTTTCAATTCGGAAATATCGACGCCGGTAACGATGATGTGTTCAAGCTTACCACTCTCGTTGTAATAGGGAAGAATGCTCTGCAGAAATTCTACTTTGTTTCCGTCATGCTGCATCCCTTCATCTTCTACGCGCAGAAGTTGGCCTGATTCCAGCGATTTTCGGATATGAGATATCATACCCAATGCTCGCGAATCAAGCGACGTTTCTTCCATTTCGAAAATGGATGTTCCATACATAGGGCGCATCCAAAGTGCACCCTCTTTGGGTGGTTCGGTACAGAACAACAACAGACCTTCAGCATCAAATACATACTTCTGAGAGGGGGAGTGATTGAGTATGCTCTCATAGAATGTTTTCTGCGATATCATTCGTTCGGCAGCTGCATCGCGCTCACGTCGCAGCGTGATTTCCTCTGTGATGTCTTTTGTGCTTCCTACAACACGCAATAATTGCCCCTTGTCATCGCGCTCGGCAACAAGCAGTGTTTCTACGGTTCGATAGGCCCCATCGGAATACCGCTTAATTAGGAAGGTAGATTCGCTCGATGAAGTGAGGCCTGCGCGTATTGAATTCAAATTGATTAATCCTTGCTCATAGTCCTCTTGCGACATGCTATCGCGCCAAATTTGACCAAGCGGTGTTTCTGTTTTTTCATCAACCCCGTAAATCTCGAACATGATGTTATTCCAGCGAATGGAGCCATCGATGGTATTGTATTCCCACGTTCCAATGCGTGAGTGTTTTGCAATCAATTCGAAACGTGTATTGATGCGTATGATTTCTTGTCGGGCAAGAATCTCTTCTGTGATATCTTTCTGAAGGGCAATGAAATTGGTGTGCTCACCTTCTTCGTTGAAAACAGAAATTATTTCCAGCTGATTAAAATATTCTCTGCCTTCTCGGTCATAGTTCACTACGGTAACCTCAATATTCTGCTTGTTCCAAAGTGCTTGTTTTAACTGCTCAAGAGCGGCCTCTTCGGTTTTTGGACCTTGCAGCAAATCTTTCGGTTTTTTGCCGAGCACCTCGTTTAGCTCATATCCGGAAATTTTTGTAAAGGCGTCGTTTACCCATTCAATGCGGCCCATGTTATCCGTGATAATCACACCGTTTTTGGTTCGTGTGGCAATGAGTGAAAGTTTTCGCAATTCTTGCTGCGACGAACGTATCTGCTCGATTTGCTCCTCTATAGCCTCACTGCGCTTGCGATTGGCAAGCATGGCCTGCAACTGCTGAGTGAAAACACCCAAAATGGTTAAGTGCCGGTCCGATGGCTTGTTGTATAACGGTGAGTTGGTTTTACTTACAAACCCAAAGGTGTACACCTGGTAATTCAGAGTTGCTTCAGCAAAATGTGAAAACAACCCATGAGCAAACTGTGAAAAAAAGACATGTTGATTGAGCCGCTCACCGGTCAGCATGGTCGCTTTTCCGGAAGGAATCCTCAATGCCAATTCCTGCGCTTCTGCAAGCAGCTCATTTGAATCTATGGATGTGTGGATTCCTTCCTTGTAAATTGTCAACTGCTTATCAATACCATGGACGTACAATACCATGGAACACTCCATTTCGAAAATATCAACAACGGCCTCCGATTCAATTTGAAAGAATGCAGCTTCATTTGATTCTTTCAACGCATCTGAATTATAACGGTGCAGGCGTTGATGAAGTACCAATTCGTAATCCAACCGATCGCGCGTGTTGATCAGTTCCTGCTCTACAGCAGAAAACCGCGTAACTCTTAACTGGAGTTCGCGGTACTGCTTCAGCAGGTTATCATAACTCAGCTGATTATCGTTATGTTGATTGGATTCACTCACCGATAAATTACATACAGGGCAGTGGTGTAGTTATGGTAAATGTTTTTCCCTCCCAATCGGGCAATTTCTCCAAAACCATACATTCCAAGCCATGGCGGGCAGCTTCCATCCTGGTAGAATGGATATTGCATCTTACTAACTAACTCGTCTTTGATGATTCGATTGAAAAGGAATCTGCCACGTGCCAAACAGTCGGCGTGAAATACAGCTATCGGTTTCTTTCCGGTATTGCGATCATTCATTTCCTTTACCAAACGATCCATTTCGGTAAAAATCAAATCTTCGTCTCGAGTCGTGAGCCAAAGGGAAGTGCCTTCTGCCACGGTTGTGGCATAGTACATATCATTTCCATTGTGCTTTGTCACTGCGCGCAACAGATGCTGGTTTCCATATTCTTTTGCCAGTTCAGGGCTGAGTTTTTCACCTAATGCTCCGATAGGAATAGTGTCGCCACAGGTTGCGGCAGAAGTGAGCCCCAGACGGCGGGTGTATTCTTCCCAGGCGGGTTTCCCGTTAAATTCTTGAATGATATGACCTTCAGATTTTGTAACCACCAATGGTTCGCCTACCGCCACAAAACCATGCGTAGCTTGCGTATCAATAGTCAATGACGAATCTGCAAATCCAACGGCATACGCACCATGCTCTGTCACCGACTGATCGACCGCCTGAAAGCTGGTTACACCTTTCATATTGTCCGAAGATGT
>JBJTRD010000405.1:0-3672 GCA_046075945.1 Flavobacteriales bacterium | reverse complement strand
TGCAGGATCATACTCAGCACCTTATTTCACGGTAACCGGTGTCACTATTCCTGATAATGCACGTGTGACCTTGTGTCAGGCAAAGGATCATTACTATGCGGTGGCTTCAGGACAATCGAGCGATGCAATCTGGTCTGATACACCCGGAGGAGCTCCCGGTTTTCTTCCAGGTGCATGCGCTGCAATGAATATCACGATTTCGGCAGGTAGAGTAGTCGACAATAACTTGGCTACTTTGACATGCCGCAATTTCACACTTGAGGCAGGTGCAACATTTAATGCCGGTATGCTGGCAACTCAAGTAATCAGCGTCAATGGGAATGTTGTGACGAATGGTATTTGGAATGATCAAAGTTGTATTGTGAATTTCAATGGAACAACCGCCCAAAACATATCCGGTGCTGCTTACCTGCGAGTTCAGAACTGTAACATTACCAATACCGCGGGTGTTACCGTAAATAATTTGGGTGTCATAGCATATGGAAATGTGTCATTGACCGCGGGCGGAGCAATTACTACGAATAATAAATTGACACTTTGGTCGGACATCAATGGAACAGCAGAAATACAATCTCTTGCTGCAGGCACTGTAACCGGCGAAGTGAATGTGCGCCGTTACCGCCCATCAGCACCTGTAGGCTGGGTCAATCTATCGAGCTCACTGCAAAATGCCATAGTGGAAGATTGGGACAATGATATAACCACCACCGGATTCAGTGGCTCTGATTATCCTGCAAATGCGTTCATCAGTATTCAATACTACAATGAAAATTTACCAGGAGCGAAGACGGATGGGTACGTAGGAGTTACAAGTGATTTGAACCCGTTGGTGCCTGGACGAGGGTATTACGTGTATTTACCTACGGGTGCTGCAACCTTGACTGCACGAGGCACCATCAATAGCGGAGACATGAATTTAAATGTCCAGTATACGGCCAATGGAAGCGGTGCCGGATGGAATCTGGTTGGTAATCCATACCCTGCGACTATCAATTGGGATTCACCTTCTTGGACAAAGACGAATATGAATAATGCGGTTTACATCTATCGCGCGAGTATCAATCAGTATGCATCGTATGTAAATGGTGTCGCCACCAATGGCGGAAGCGCACTTATTGCCCCGGGTCAGTCATTCTTTGTAGAGGCAAGTTCGGCCGCACCATCATTAATCGTTCGCGAGAATTGCAAATCGGCCACTCCGGGTACATTCCGTTCTATGCAGCAAAACCCGGATATTCTTTCTATCCGAATGAAGATGGGGGATTGGCAGGATGAAGCAATTTTGGTTAGCAACGATTTCGCAACACGCAATTTTGATCCAACTTCAGATGCCAAGAAATTGAGAAGCCCCATGGCAGAGGCTCCTTATATGGCCATTTTAGATGATGCAGGTGAGAATTTGTCAATCAAGAATATTGCACTGACCGGCGAAGAGCAAATTATCCCGGTGCGCATAGAGGCCGGTGTGGAGGGTGTTTATACGCTGGAAGTTTTCGGTCTCAATACGTTTGCACGTGGCGCGCTAATCACGCTCGAAGACCTATACACCGGCGCTGTGTATGTGTTGAATGAAGGTTCAGTTATCTCGCTGCCGTTGACAGCAGGTGACAAGCTGCAGCGTTACCAGTTGCGCATTGGTGCTGCTCCATTGGCAGTTCGTGAAGGCAACGAATGGACGAATGAAACCAGTGAGTCTTTCGAGTTAATTAGCACTGAATCGCAGATTGCTGAGGTGCAGAATACCACTATCGATACAAATGAATCGAATCTCAACTCGCAAGAATTTGCATCGAACGTAGTAGGAACCCTCACAGCAAATGGTGTTCAGTTAAACTTCTTCTTTGAAGAAATGAAGCACATCCGAATCAATGCCTACAACGTTCTAGGCCAACAATTGATAGAGCCAATCGTCGGACAGTTTGAAAGACAAACCATCACCTTCGGCGATCGTCGATACGCAGCCAATGCATTAATCGAAGTGACCGATCTCAACACCGGTGAACGAACATTGATACGTCTCGGACGCTAAGGTGTAAAAAGATTATCAGGATAGAATGGTCTCGGCTCAGCCGGGACCATTTTTTTTCATCTTTGCATCATGCAAGAAAGCACATTCGAAACATTACTCTACATTTTTGTCATTGTTGCAGTTACAACTACCGGACTTATCCTTTATCGCAAGGAAATAGCATTTCTGATGAAGGCGAAAAGATCTGAAGGGAAAATTGTCAATTGGATGTCAACTGTAATCGGAGGGAAGCGATACTTCTATCCCATGATAGAATTCACTCCACCGGGCTTCGAAAAACAGTTGTTTCGTGCTGAAGACAGATGTGAGGGTGTGCCGCTATTTGAACCGGGAACTACTGTGACCGTCAAGTATCTCGAATCCGACATTGAATTTCGCAAAGTCATTTATCCGAAAAAGTGAATTAGACTTTCAAACCGTCTTTCAGAGATGTTAAGATATGAATGGCCCGACGCAATTCGATAACGTTGTCGAACGACATACGGAGGCTGTTCTCTTTTTCATACATCTTTCCAAGTGAAGGATTGTGTTTGATGAATTCGAGTACATGCGAAAATTTCTCACTTTGGTAGAAGGGTGAGTTTTCTTTCGATACGAAATAGCCAATCATTTTTCCACTCTTCAATACGAGTTTTTCGAAGCCGATTTCTCTCGCCAGCCACCGCAAACGCATGGTCTCAATGAGCGCAACGGTTGGTTTGGGGATTTCACCAAATCGGTCTGTGAGATGCGTCGTGAAAGCTTCCATTCCTTCTTCAGAGGCAATGTCGTCGAGCTCTTTGTACAATGCTATTCTTTCGGTAATACTGCTTACATATTCATCGGGAATGAGTATTTCAAAATCAGTTTCAAGCACGGTCTCTTTAACGAAACTTTGCGAACGCTGGATTTCTTCATCATACAAGTCTTTGAAATGTTCTTGCTTCAATTCGTCGATGGCTTCATTCAGTATTTTCTGATAGGTTTCAAAACCAATGTCATTGATAAATCCGCTTTGTTCGCCCCCCAGCAAATTACCTGCGCCTCGTATGTCCAAATCGCGCATTGCAATGTGCAACCCTGATCCCAGATCACTGAATTGCTCAATAGCAGATAATCGTTTACGTGCATCTTCGGTGAGCAAATGCAGAGGCGGACTGAGTAAATAACAGAATGCATGTTTGTTGTTTCTACCCACACGCCCACGCAATTGGTGCAAATCGCTCATACCGAAGTGGTGTGCATCGTTGATGATGATGGTATTCGCATTGGCTATGTCGATACCGCTCTCTACAATCGCAGTGCTCACAAGCACATCGAATGCTCCTTCTATAAAGCTCGACATTACCTCTTCCAGTTCTTCACCTTTCATCTGGCCGTGCGCAGTTGCAACGCGGGCGTCGGGGCACAATCGCTGTATCATACCTGCAACTTCTTTTAAATTCTGAACCCGATTGTGAACGAAAAATATCTGTCCGCCTCGTTGAATCTCATAGCTCACTGCGTCGCGCACAACTTCTTCGTTGAATGGTCTCAATTCGGTCTGAATGGGATGTCTGTTGGGCGGAGGTGTTTGAATGATGGAAAGATCCCGTGCTCCCATCATCGAGAATTGAAGCGTGCGTGGAATAGGGGTTGCCGTAAGTGTGAGCGAATCAATATTG
>JBJTRD010000404.1:0-4136 GCA_046075945.1 Flavobacteriales bacterium | reverse complement strand
ACAGGGCTGCGCATCAGTTGATGCAAATTGGTTGTTGCAACCCTGAGATGAAATCAAGACACACAGCCCTACTAATAAACGTAGAGTTGAGAGAATTTTATTCATCGCGTTCATGCAGAATCTTCAGATGCAATTGACAATTAAATCGAAAAATACAATATTCATTAGACATCACTCAACTTCATCCTTCGCTTCCTTCTCCACCGTCTGCACATACCTGCTGTGCTCATAGTGAATAAACATCTTCGCTTGCGCCGGCGTCCACCACCGTATAAACTTCGAAGTATAATCATGCAAACGCACGCACCCAAGGCTCATAGGTGACCCCATATACTTTCCGGGCTCCAAACCACCGACGGCAAACTCATGGATACCATTCACAAATCCCTTGGCTCCCGGAAATGCATCGTCTGGCGTGATGTGAATGAAATTCGGTAATTGAACCTTACCCTGATAATGAACCACCGATTTAGAAGCAAAGCCCATGTGCTTATCGTGCCATACATCCAGCGTATCATATGCGACCGAAGAATCCCAATAACGGGTAGACAGTCGACACATGGGTGCATAATAGCGAGGCTGACCATCATAGTCGTGCTGGTTGTGCTGTGAGGCACGCGCATTCTTTGACGACGTCACAAACGTTGCAACGGGCACCAGCGTGTCTTCACGTATTTCACACAAACAAAGTGTTTGACCAATACAATAATTCCTTCCGTTCACTTGAATGACCGCGGGTTTCGACATGGGCTCCGTGCGATACTTTTCTACATGGTCGCGCAGGTTCCGCCACATGCGCGAAGCATCGAGCTCATCCATATGTCCGCCATTGATCCATGCTAGCACACTTTCATCACTGTAAAGATTCACACCATCGCGCAAACACATCGATAGAAATTCACGCAGTTCAGTTAGTTCAAAAATATCCGGATACTGTTCTTCGCATCCTTTGCATTGGCCATCGGCTCCCACTGTATTGAAGTTGCCCACAACAAAACGCTTCGCCCTGTAATCATCGGATGGAAAGGTCTCATTAAAAAGATCGGCCCAGGTAAACGCCTTGTCGTTTATTCTATCCACCTTCATGATGAGTGGCGCATAACAAGGATTTTCAAGAATGAATTTTTCGGGATCCAACTTCAGTTTTTGAAAAGAATCGTAGTCACGAAGCATCCGCCTGCGCGCTTCCAACAGCTCATTCCGAATAGAATCGTTGCGGATATAGGCAAGTGCTTGCTGAAAATTCTGATCGGTAGAATCTCCTTTAACTGCATCGAGCCAAAAGGAAGTGCTGTCAACTTTCTGAATTGCTGTATTCGATGGAACATGTCGTTCAGGCTCATTGCAAGCCCACAACACAAGCATCGCAATGACCGGTAACGTGAATTTCGCGTAGTTCATGCAGCGGTGCAATTTTCAACTCATTTTAGGATAGCCAGTATAAGGTGCGGCTCGTTGTGCGCTACGTTGTAACCAATTTTAAATGGTAACTCGCCTGAACCCCTGCTTTCAAACTCAGCACGCAGCGCCGGTTGAACACGCCCCGCAAACAATCCAATAGGGCGTGTGTACTTGCCATATAAATTGGTTGTCCAAACATCCGAGGTGAAGAAACTAAACGGCATACCCGAATCGTCCTGCAACAACAAGCGCGTGTTGGTTAAAATCGCATCGCGGATATTGGAGAACGACGAGTTGTGCAACAAGTAGGAAGCGGCCTTCAGGAAAACCATTTTGTGGTTGACGGCCGACACGTACCGATAGAAAGGAGAGTCGGGTGTGAAACCATCGTTCGACAAGTCTGTTCGATAATACTCTATTCGCTTCACTTTTTTCTTGTCACGATCGGTGAGCGTTATCACAACGCCATCGGCACCTTCGAATTCGGAAACAATGCTTTTTCCCTCCTCACTCATCTTCACGTATTCGCAGCGCGACACCAGATAATTCTGACGAATGGCGTAGAATAAAATCAACGGCAAAACACCGTTCAAGTCTTCACGGCGCAAATCCCTTCCCATGTTGATGGTCATGAAGTAACCACTTCGGTTGGACGTGTACAGGGCCGATTTAATTTTCCGGACATAGTCCTCGAAGTCGCGGTTGAATTCCAGATTTTGCGGAATCGTTCCCAAGGGTTCGAGGCCCACCATTATGATGGTGTCTGCATTCGGAAAGAAACAGTTGGAGTAGAGAAAATCAGCTCCGGCGAATGGATAAAACAATGTTCCCGAATCCGACTTCATGGTCTCCATTTCCGAGCGCCACTCTGAGATAGGCAGAATTTTTTCTTGCGTAACGCGGTCCCATTCCTCGGCCATGGCTGTTTCTACCTGCACCCAATCCGAATTGTTTGCGAGTTCACTTTGCATGCGTTCAGGGGCGATACCCGAAATTAGATAGGCAAAATCGGTTGCGTGGGTATCGACCGAAACCTCCACTATAGGGGGCGGTGTCGGGGCGATGGTGTCGGTTGGTAATGAATCGACCGGAACTTGCGCCACTTCAGGCTCACCCACTGCCTTTGTTCTCATCACAGTGGGCAGCACCCAATTACCTACTGCGATTCCGGCAGCAAAAAATAGCAGACCAACCAACAGCAGTGTACCATTTGAGCGGCGTTGTGTATGTGCAGGAGCATCGAGATCGGGCTTGATGTGCAGGCGCAGCGCTTCATAATCGGGAATGTCTTGCACGGGCTTCCACTCATTGGTTCCCTGCTCACACAAGCGTGAATGAAAATTGATATTCTGCCCGGCCAGTTCATCGGTTGAATAAGGGCCGTTCAGCTCATTGCCTTTTTGGATGTAGTACTTTCTCACTTTCTAAGATGTGTGGGCCAAAATACAATAGAATTATGTCTATTGGTAAGGGGTGTAGTTCGGCTCCGCTCACCAACCGAGTGGCAAATCACAAGTGACAAGTGGCGAATGGCGAGTGGCAAGTGATGGGTTCCGTCTAGCTCCGGAGGAACGGAATATGCATAGAAAGAAGCCACGCGCGCATTCTAAGCCCCAGCGGGGCGGCATTTCGCAAGTATTAAATTAGAAATTGTAGCACGAGGAGAAGGAGGTTGGTGGAACCGATGGCGCGGGTTTAGCGCATCGCAACCCTTGCCGAAACTCAAGTTGGCATTTGCCAACTAAACGCACTTCTTACCGAGTTAAAACCACGACAAGATTCCGCACGGGCTAGCTGCGCAAAGCCCGCGCGATGGGTTACAATTGAGATGTCATATTGAAATGAAGACGTTTCGGACCTGACTGATTATCTTTGATTGTGCGAATCAAAATAGCTATGAAATATCTATTGTTTTTTATATTCTTCTGCACGCTTTGCTTGGTTGCATTTGCACAGGCGCCTGCAAAAATCCCTTATCAAGCCGCTTTGCGAAATGGACAAGGTGAATTATTGGCCAATCAAAATGCTACGCTGCGTTTTACCATACATAATCTTTCTGCCGACGGCTCAACCCTTTGGACAGAAGAGCAAACGACGCAGTCTAATGCCCAAGGGTTGGTCACGCTTCAAATAGGAGCATCGGTGCCATTAGCAGGCATTGATTGGCACGAGGGAACCAAGTTTCTTCAGGTAGAATTGCAAATAGATAGCGAATTTATTGATCTAGGCACACAACAAATGTTGAGCGTACCCTATGCGCTAAACGCAGGCAGTGTGTCGCTGCGTGTTTCAGAAACGGGCGACACTTTGTGGATAGGTAATGAATGGACAATCATTCCCGGAGTAAGTGCTGCAAATGCCGGCAGTCCAACAACTCACTCGTGCGGTGCGCCGAATGTGCACAATGATTTAATTACATACAGCGAGATGACCGATCAGGAAGGAAATGTGTATCGCACCGTAATTATTGGAGGGAGAGAATGGATGGCAGAGAACCTCAACACTTCCTTATATGATAATGGAAATCCGATTCTCTCCGGATTGAGCGTGGCAGACTGGCAAGCATCTTCAGCAGGCGCGTGGACCTACTTCAACAGCGACGTGACCAACGAATGCCCACATGGAAAGATGTATAACTGGTATGCTGTGAATGACAGCCGAAAGTTATGCCCGACGGGTTGGCATATTCCCAATGAAAGTGATTGGTCTGCGCTAGAGGTTGCTCTGGGAGGACA
>JBJTRD010000403.1:0-3937 GCA_046075945.1 Flavobacteriales bacterium | reverse complement strand
CTATTCCCATCCGGCCTGTTCTTTTCTATCCAATTTGATAAGTTCCACACGGAGGCGGATCCTCGGTTGCAGGTTGCAAGTTGAAAGTTGTTGGAGTGCACTCAATAACCTTCAACTTTCAACTTTCAACTCTGTTCAGATTGCAAGTTGGGCCCCTCCCTACAATCCTACAACCCCTGCACATTCAGCGGCCAAACCAGCCCCTATCACCCTTTTTAATCCAATAGAACCATTCCCAATAGCTAAGGTGATGGCTACGAATAAATCCTAACTTCGCTCCTTTGGGAATGAACAATCGGCCACCTTTGCCGGGTTCCAGCTTTTCAATCCCTGATACGGCGCACTGAGGGGCAATACCGTCTTGACGGCAGGTTACCAGAGCATCTTCTTCGAACCGATCGCTTCCATATTGCCACACTTCCTGGAACCCGTTCCAATCCATGCCTCGAACACCGGGGCTTTCAGGCGCCATGATGAGAATTTTTCCGAGCACAACCTGCTGCTTTACAACTTCAAGAAAACCCAGAGCATACGCATAGCCCATGCTGTGGCAAACAACATCGAGCGTATCGGGCATATACGAATAAACATAGTCTCCTAAGAATCGTTCACCGCAGCGCTTTCCATTTTCGTATCGCATCTGAAAACCTTCTTCATTGGGTTCGTCATTAAAGCCTCGGTTACTATGACCCAACCATCCAAACCGGGTAACAAACCACGACCAATAACTTCGACCTTTTGTGCGGTGCATCGAGGTGGACACAGGATGGTGACCATCGATATACAATGGTATTACAGGTTGAAATCGCGCAATAAGTGTATCATCGATATCGAACCAATATCCTTTCGACGACATTCCGCCAGCCGGTGAGACATCATATATTTCGTTGGTTGTTGTTAATTCATCCTTGTCCAACCCCAGATATCCATTTGCAAATACAAGATATCGTTTCTGTGCTGAGGCGAACTGTGTCGCAAGCAAAGCACAAACTAAGAAAATGTTTTTACTTGTCATATTGATAGAATATTCCTTCGGCAAATCCTGTCCATAAACAGGCCCGTTGCCCTGATGCCTTTAACCCATTATTTATCCATGTATTGCACGTATGAATCATACTATACGTTCCGTAGGCGTCATAATATCGGTCGTGACCAAAATTTATCCCGGGTCTTTCGGGATGTAGCATTATTCGATTTCCATGTTCGTCGGCCACCAGCGTATGCCTGATATACTCACAGAGCCGGCGATATTGCCCGTTAGTCAATTCCAATTGAACAAGTGGACGATCATCGGGCACAGCATAATAATACGAGGCATGAATACCTGCAGTGCCCAAGCCTGCAGCCGCTGAAACAGCCGTCTTACAAGTTAAGTCGCCCCATGTGGGCGTGTTGAGGTAAAAGCCCTTATCGCCCCAACCTATTGCCAGCCAAGACAAGGCAGTATCCGGATTTTCATTATTCGAAAATGGAAAATCGATAGTCCAGTCGTGCACGGATGTTTTCGTTTGCACCAGAAAATCGGTGTGCGGACCTGATTTAAGCAAATACATTTTTATACTCCTTTGCTCACTGGAAGCAATTTCCTCGGAATGAACAGGAATTGTTGCGCTAATGAGAGCAAAAACGGCATACAACAATAACCCGTAAACGAAAACAAATACCGACCAACGCAATGACAGCAGGACCAAGCGCCCTGCAGCCAATAGTTTAGTGTACTTCGACTTCTGCATCGAATTCATTTTACGACGCGAAATTTACGGATGTGAGCTGGTCATTGAATCGACTTTTGAACCGATCTGCATCATTTAAACTTTTAGTGAGAAGGATTGTAGGATTGTAGGAATGTAGGATTATAGGGAGAGGCCCAAATTGCAGCTAGTTGAAAGTTAGTGAATCCACTCCAAAAACTTTCAACTTGCAACTAACAACTTTCAACTGCAGAGGACGGTTCCCGAGCGTAGTCGAGGGATAACCTTCAACTTTTGCCTAGCATCGCAATTCCAATAATGAGATTGAGTACCAATGCTACAAGGGTTGCCGTAAGAAGTGAATTGCACAGCCGCTTCAAGGGCATTAGTTGTGAAGAAACATCGGAGTGAACGGGGCGAAGGAATCTGCCGAAAAACAGGAGGTGAGTTAAGATACCGACCCGATGCCCGAGCTTATAATCGAGAAATACATGCAGAGTTACCTTGACAGCAAAGAAGGTCAGTAAAGCGAGTCCTGAGATTGTATGGAGTAGATGCAGATTCAAAACAAGGGATTTGAAGTACTGCGAATATCCAACATTAATGGTGAATGCAGGATTGAAGGATTACAGGGAATGGCAAGGATTCGAATTTTATCGATCTCGATAATGCCAAGTAGCTTGGAATTTTAATAACCGCAGCAAGTTGGGCGGCACGATTGCCTGACAAGCGTTGAGGGCTACAAGTTAAAAGTTGTCTTGCAACTTCCCTATAATCCTATAAACTGATTTTTCCCCTATGTTTGGCCTCTACCAAACAAACGACTATGACCTCTTCAACCAAAACAGGAAATCCTAAAGGATTGTACTTTCTGTTCTTCACAGAAATGTGGGAACGCTTCAGTTACTATGGTATGCGCGCCATCTTCATGTTATTCATGGCGAATGCGCTGCGTCTTTCAGATAAAGATGCCTCAGAGATTTACGGTAGTTATACAGGATTGGTTTATTTGACTCCACTGCTAGGTGGTTACCTCTGCGACCGATATCTGGGAAATCGACGCAGTATCATTCTCGGTGGATTACTCATGGCTATTGGACAATTCTTCATGTTCCTTTCGGCCGGTGCCGGTGCAGAAGGAGGAATTCCCCTGATGTGGACAGGTTTGACAGCGCTCATCATCGGTAATGGTTTCTTCAAGCCCAATATCTCCACTATGGTTGGTCAGCTCTACCCGGCCAATGATCGCCGTATCGACAGTGCCTTTACCATTTTCTACATGGGGATTAATCTTGGGGCATTCATTGCACCCTTTGTTTGCGGATCTTTCTCAGACTTCAAGTGGGGATTCCTCTCAGCCTGCATAGGTATGCTTTTGAGCCTAGCTGGATTTATATTATTTCAGAAGAAGTATCTCGTTTCAGAAGAAGGAAAAGAAATTGGACTGCCGGTAAAACCCATGGACCTGAAAGCTATTGCAATGACACTGGGCGCCATTGGAATTATCTTCTTCATGCTAAACTTTAAGCAGTGGTTCGGGGCTGAATACGATATTATAAGTTACTTCATTTATGGGTCGATGGCTGTTATGCCAATCATATTATTGACCGACAAGAGTCTTCGCCGATTTGAGTTGATGCGCATCGTGGTCATACTTATCCTGGTATTCTTCGTAATATTCTTTTGGGGAGCGTTTGAGCAAGCCGGAGCTTCGCTGACCCTATTTGCCGACCGCCAAACGGATCGCCACATATTCGGTTGGGAAATGCCAACCGCTTATTTTCAATCAGTGAACGCATTGGCGGTTATCTCGCTTGCATTGCCCTTCACACTGCTATGGGGATTCCTGCATAAGAGAAATATGGAACCTGCATCCCCAACAAAAATGGCCTGGGGTCTAGCGCTGGTTGCAGTGGGATACGCGGTAATTGCTATTCCCGTGAGCGGCCTGGGTGCAGGCGAAAAGGTGAGCATGTGGTGGTTGATTGCCCTCTACGTCATTCACACCATGGGTGAGCTTTGCCTCTCTCCTATCGGATTGTCGATGGTATCCAAACTGGCACCCTTGCGTTTGTCTTCTTTGCTGATGGGCACGTGGTTCTTGGGCAATGCAGCTGCCAACAAATTTGCAGGTACACTTAGTGCGCTCATTCCGCCAAGCGAACCTGCCGCCGACCAGGTTTGGCCTACCATGCTTGGCTACGAAATCACCAATTTGTATCAATTCTTTATGGTATTCATCGTCA
>JBJTRD010000402.1:0-4612 GCA_046075945.1 Flavobacteriales bacterium | reverse complement strand
CCTTCTATGGCGAGCCAAACCTTTTTGGGAATAGGTCGGTTGGTGAGTCCTTCTGCTTCGGTAAAATACTCGTGACTATCGTATACGAGTTCCTTTTTTCGGAAGCGAGTAATTATAAATGCTGGGAGCAGCGTATCGAGATCGTTGGCAACAATGATATCGGTGCGTTTAAAAAGCAAATAGAAAAACAATCGCACATTCAACGCTGTATAGAACAGAGCACCCGTTCGGAAGAACAATCGGAATCGCTTTGTTTCGTAAGGTCTATTAAAAGATGTGCTTTCAGGCAGCATTCGCCCCACCAGTGTAATGCGAAAGCCCATTTCGAGCAAGGTGTCACACATCTTGGCTACACGCTGGTCGTGTTGCAAATCGTTTGAAACGAGAACTGTGATATGTTTCGCTGCAACAGAACTCACGGCTATTATCTCATCGAATCGTGAATCTCCTTGAGGACCTTTTTCGTGTAGAGTGGAAAGTCTGCATTCATCATCCAACTGAAATAACCTACGTCTCTTGTGAGCACTTCATGTACTGACATGTTCTTATACTTCCCGAAGTTGAACACAGGCTGATCCTTTTCGTTGAATACAATGTGCCCGGCGAAATCGGCCTTCTTCTTTCGCTCACTCAACTTGTGAATGACTTCCATATCGTTCTGCACCGGATTGTAAATTACGCCGTGCTCATCTTGCATTTCCACATGCGCATATTTGTCGAGCATGGCTTCAAAAACTTCCAGCGTAGCCAGCGTATCTGGCAAAGCCTCGTGGGCGTCGTCGAGTTGCTTGTCGCAATAAAACTTATATGCTGCTTTCAAATTGCGTTGTTCCATGAGGTGGTAAATAACCTGCACATCGATGAGGTTCCGGCCTTCCACACTGAAGTCAATATCGGCCCGAAGAAATTCTTCGGCAAGTATGGGAATATCAAATCGATTCGAATTGAATCCTCCCAAATCACAATCGAATAGAAACTTAAAAAGCTTCGGCGCCAAATCCTTGAAAGTAGGCGCATCCTTCACATCGGCATCGTAGACTCCATGAACGAGCGACGCTTCTATCGGAATAGGAATCGTCGGATGTATGAGCAACCGATGTTCCTTTCCACGCTGAGCAGGCATCATACTTACTTGTCCATCGGGCATAATTTTAACGATGGCAATTTCAACGATACGATCCTTGCCGATATCGGTGCCGGTTGTTTCCAGATCAAAAAAAGCCAGTGGTCGTTTAAGATTGAGTTTCATTTTTTTTCGAAAGCGTAAAATAAAAGAAAGCGAAAGTAGGTTAGAAAGACACAGAGCAACGCCGGCTTGGCCGGCAAAGGGTAGCAAAAACCCCTCGGATGGGAGTATCCGGGGGGTTCATTTTTTTCAACTTCAGAGGTGCACGGGCTGCAGAGTAATTAACCCTGAACGCGCACCTTCACGTATTGATACTGTTCGTAGATGAGGCGATTCTTTTTGGAATCGTTTTCATATTCTTTGCCTTGCACAGCTTTAGTTCCGGTGCCAAAGGTGTAGTCCTTTCCTTCTTCACGGCCGTAGGCTTTCATTGCAGCGCGCACATTGTCGTGAGCTGTGTCGAAGCGCAACTGTACAAGCTCGTCGTTTGACTTGAATTTCACAGAAGGCACTTTTGAGGCGGAAGCATCAATTACTATAACGGGCTTTTTACCTGCCTTGATAATAGCGTCCACATCACGAACGAAAGCCGCAAAATCAACTTCGTCCTTCATTACCGTATGCGAACCGTAAACGAAATAGTGGGCGTACTGCGCAAAGCCCTTTTCAGGAATGAATTGTCGCGCTGCCGGGTCTTTCTTGTCGTATTTCAATTCAATAGGGTCGAGTGGCTGACCTGCCGGTGTCACAGTGATAGCCGGCTCGTCCAGTTTACCGGAGAAGGTATCATCCGTTTTCAGCGATACACCTGAATCTTTCTTTTCATCCGTTTTCGTCGGTGTTGTCTTATCACCGGAACCGGTCTTGGCAGATGTACCATCTTTGGTGCCACCCGTCTTGGTGTCAGTCTTCGTTCCACCCTTCTTGTCGCCGGTCTTCGAACCACCTTTTTTATCCTTTTCCGTTGCGGGCTTTGGCTCTACCGCCTCCTCCTTAGTTATATTCACAGGAACAAGGAATACCTCTCGCTCGATTTCCTGGAAGGTAGCGTCACAGGGAACATTGATATCATCATCCTTGATTTTTTCTTTACCCTTGAAGTACTCAATGTGATAGCTGGTACATGGATTCAATACGGCCAAATAACCGCCATCGCGCTTACGTGGGCGGTATTCAGAGACCTCTGCGTTTTTATCGTTCTTCACCAAGATGCGCAAATCATCGGGTAGCTCCTCGCCTTCGGGAGTAATGATATACCCCTTCAATACAGCGAGCTGAGTTTCCTCTGTAATATCGGGCATATCCACCAGGTAGATATCCTTCAAGCCATAACCACCATCTTTGGAAGAAGAGTAGTATGCGCGACGACCATCGGCCATAGGCACGAAGAATACGTCATCGTCGACTGTATTGATTGGATACCCCAGGGTAACAGGTGTTCCCCATTCTCCATCCTGGCCGAGTTTCGAGTAAAAGATATCGAAGCCGCCCATGGTGTTGTGGCCGCGAGAGGCGAAATACAGAGTCTTACCATCGGCTGTCAAAAACGGAGCGTCTTCATCGAACGTAGTATTAACCTGCGTGCCGATGTTGAGGGCTCTCGACCATTCTCCGTTGGGCAGTTTCACGCAACGATAAATATCGCGATTGCCAACGCCTCCTGTACGATCGCTCACGAACAACAGCGTATTTCCATCAGCAGAGACCGTTGCGTGTGTTTCCCAGGCGGCGGTGTTTACGTCTGAACCAATGAGGACAGGCTCACTCCATGTTTCCCCGATGAGTGTGCTTTCCAATAACTGACCGTCACCGAAATTATCACGATAAATAAAAAGACTTTGACCATCGGGAGATACGCTGATGGCCGCATCGTGCGCATCGGTATTCAGGTTTAGCAATTCAGGCTCCATCCATACCCCTTCTTCACTTTTGAAGGTTGCGTAAATGTCATCTTTGTATTGCATTGTAACGAAGTCGATGATTTTGCTATTCGATGAGTCGGGGCGAATACGCGGACTTGTAAAGAACATCGTGCTTTCATCGAGTGACAATACCGGACTGTATTCGTTGGAGGCAGTATTCAATGTTGGACCAACGTTGGTGATTTTGTAGTTTTTTGGATTCGCCATTTGGGACTTGGCCTCCTGACACATGGCCAATTCTTTCGAAGCATCTATGTACATCAAATGCTTTTTCCCGAGCTGTTTTTGCAGTTTCTGGAAGGTAGCGATTGCATCATCAATCTTGAGATTCAGAGCCTGGGCTCTTCCCAAATAGAAAAGAGCCTGTACCGGTGCTTTTTTTTCGGTTGGATCGTAAGGGTCGTAATTCTTACTAAAGCGCTTATCGCAAGCAGCCTCCAGATATTGGAGTGCCTCCAGCTTTGAGTTAGCCGTTTGCAGGTAGCAATACCCAATCTTGTAATTTAGGTTGGCATTGTTCGGATTTTCCACCAACAAGTCAATCCAAGCGTTGATGCTTTGAATCCACAAACGCTCTTCCAGCATTTGGTTGGCTTCCAGAAATTTCGCAGCGAATACGAAACGTTTAGGAGGGGCAGCACTGAACGCCGCTGAGGCCACAACGACGAACATAAAAGAAAACAGAATACGCTTCATTCTATTCAAGGTATAGCAAGGTCCACAAAATATGAGTGCCCGAAGATAGGCATCCACATCAAAAAAAACGAAAAAAAACAAAGGTTTCTTATACCTCGCGATTGATATCCCAGGCTTCGAGATAATCGGCCACACGGCGCACAAACTGACCACCCAATGCGCCATCGACCACGCGGTGGTCATAGCTGTGACTCAGGAACATCATATGTCGAATACCAATGAAATCGCCAGAAGGAGTCTCAATAACAGCCGGTTTCTTGCGAATAGCACCCACGGCCATGATAGCTACTTGCGGCTGATTGATGATGGGCGTGCCCATTACATTGCCAAAGGATCCCACGTTGGTAATGGTATACGTGCCACCGCTGATCTCATCGGGAGTTAATTTATTGTTACGCGCACGATCTGCAAGGTCATTCACACGCTTTGCGATGCCTGAGAGGTTGAGCATATCAGCATTGCGTATCACCGGCACGATCAGATTGCCGCTTGGAAGAGCGGTCGCCATGCCCATGTTGATATCACCACGCTTGATGATTTTATCGCCATCAACAGAAATATTAATCATCGGGAAATCCTTGATAGCCTTTACCAATGCCTCAATGAAGATGGGCGTGAAGGTGAGTTTGGTCTTTTCCTTCTGCTCGAATTGCTTCTTGATTTTCTCGCGCCACAAAACGATGTTGGTCACGTCGGCTTCTACATACGATGTAACGTGCGGCGAAGTTTGCTTGCTCATCACCATGTGATCGGCGATGAGTTTGCGCATGCGATCCATCTCGATGATTTCATCGTTGCCGCCGATGCTGATGGCCGCCTTTGGTTTGGCGGGGGCTGGAGGCGCAGAAGGACTTATAGAGGGTTCTTG
>JBJTRD010000401.1:0-6903 GCA_046075945.1 Flavobacteriales bacterium | reverse complement strand
GGACCACCAAAATGCTCTACCATACGAGTTGAGGGGGACCATTGTTTTATGCCGTCCTGAACTTTGATTCGGTCGTGGGGGTCAACACCGCCGCCAATAACAATTAACTGAGGCTGATTTGTCTTCAAGTATTCCAATGCCTGAGCGAGTGAGACGGTGCATGAGCACTTGAACGCTGCTTTTTCCAAATGCATCCGGACGTTGTTCACTATGTAATCATGCTTTCCAAAAATCAATGCATGCACCGTTTCGGTTGTAGCAGCAGGCATCGTTTCTTCCAGATTCACTTCCATGTTGTTTTAGACTATATTGCGAATGTATACCTGTTGTGGTTCAACTTTGTCCACAAAAAACCAACAATCCGTGCGACTCATATCAGTCATTCAACTATCCCGACCCGTCAATCTGCTCGTGGTTGGAGCGACCATGTACATTACACGGTATGTCGTATTGTCTGAGGTTTTGTCGAAGGGTGGAGTAGAGGCGTTGAAATTGAGCCCCATACATTTTTCGGCGTTGGTTCTTTCAGCTCTTTTGGTGACAGCCGCAGGCAATGTGATTAATGACTATTTCGATCAGCGAGTGGACAAAATCAATAAGCCGGAACGGATTATTGTTGGAAAAAAAATCAATCGCAAGCATGCGATTCTCATTCATCAGGGATTGAATATTCTTGCCTTTGCATTGGTTTTTTGGGTGGCTACGAGCAATCGTTATTGGATGGTATTGTTGTTTCCCTTGGCAACTACGTTCATGTTGTGGTGGTATTCACCCGTATTTAAAAAGAAGCCACTGATTGGCAATGTAATAGTAGCCATGTGCACAGCATTGGTTCCCGTTTTTGCGGCCATATGCGATTTACAAATTATGCAACCTCAATTAGCTCTTTTGTCTTATTCATCTGGTACACTCTACAATTATGCATGGCTTTGGATTCTGGGAATTGCGGCGTTTGCTTTTGTGCTTACCATGATTCGAGAAGTGGTAAAAGATGCGCAAGATGAACCCGGCGATCGTTCGGAACATTATCAAACCCTTCCCATTCTTTGGGGTACTCAACGCACAAAGCGTTATGTCATGGGTTGGATTATCATCTTCTTCGCGATGGTGGCAGCCTGTGCATTTCGAATTACCAATGCGACCGATATGTTGTGGTTAGTTGGATGTTTGGTTGCTCCTATGATGGTAGCGCTTTATAGGGTTTACGCGGCAACCACATCTGCAGATTTTGGTAAGGTGAGCAGTTGGATAAAGCTTGTTATGCTCGGAGGGTTGCTGCTTTTGGTCGCTATTTTAGTTTGATAGCTCAGCACGTCGAACGCGCAACAGAAGTAATAATCCCAAAATAAAGAAAACAATAAGCGCCAGAATACTGGTGCGCATACTTCCAAATGCTCCTTCGATGTATCCGAATGTGAGCAGACCGATGATGAGTCCAATCTTTTCCGTCACATCGTAAAAGCTAAAAAAGGAAGCATGGTCTTTTGTTGCAGGTAATAATTTGGAATATGTGCTGCGCGCGAGTGATTGTGTTCCGCCCATGATGAATCCTATACATGCTGCTGCGACGTAGAAATCAACGGGGGTGCGAACAAAAGTGTAAGCGATGATGCAGATGGAAGCCCAAATAATAAGTGCAAGAATCAACGTTTTTAGATTGCCCAGGCGCGTGCTGCATCGCGCAAAAACCATTGCACCCGGAATTGCGATGAGCTGAACCAGCAAAACAGCGCCGATCAGTTGACCATCGGCAAGCCCCATTACAAGTTGGCCTGATTCATCGATGCGTTCAATTTCCTTGGTCCCGAAAAGAGAGGCCATTTGCATGATGGTTTGAACCCCCATCGAAAAAACGAAGAAACTTAGCAAGTATCTTTTTAATTGAGAATTGTGAGCTAACTGGCTCCACACACCAGCTAATTCCTTGTATCCATTTGCGAGTATGCCACGCGAGAATTTCTTACCTGTTGAATTTTCGGGAAGGTTAAGAAACGTGTATTGAGCGAATCCTGCCCACCAAATTCCTACGCTCACAAAACACCAGCGCGCATTCACTCCGAGCGCTTTGATCATTACTAAATTGAGAACAAGCAGCAAGACGCTGCCTATATATCCGAGCGAAAAACCCTTGGCGCTGAGTTTATCTTGTTCGTCAACTGAGGCAACCTCGGGCAGGAATGAATTGTAGAGTGCATAACTGCACCAGAAACCTACACAGGCAATGACGATACTGAGCATACTGAGCTCTAAGTGGCGCACATCAAAGAAATACAGTGAGGCACATGCAACTGATCCTACATAGCAAGATGCCTTCATGAAGAATTTCTTTTTACCCAGGTAATCTGCGAGACCGGCAATGGTGGGGGCTAGTATGCACACCAAGGCCATACCGCAGGCCAATGCATAGGAAAGTGCTTCGGTGTTTTTCAGCACCGATCCGAAGAAAATTACGCTGTCACCTTCTGCTCCATCATCGGCAGTGCGGGTCACTGCACTGTAGAAGATGGGGAAGATGGCTGTGCCTATTACCAGATTGTAAGTGGAGTTGGCCCAATCGTACATTGCCCAGGCGTGTTGTGCCTTCTTCGTGGTTTTCATGGCATAAACATACAGCGCTATTCGCTTTTAGCGAATCGGTATAAATGCGTTTTCATGCGATGCTACTATATTCGAGCCGTGGAAAAAACATTCGACATTGTAATCATTGGCGGCGGTATTGTAGGTGCAGCCACTCTCTATAAAATTCAACTTGCATATCCGCATTTGAAAATATTGTTGCTCGAGAAGGAACCGCACCTGGCCGATCATCAGACCGGGAATAACAGCGGTGTTATTCACTCGGGTATTTATTATAAGCCCGGGTCATTGAAAGCCGTGAACTGCGTGAATGGTCGGAGAGAGATTGTTCAATTCGCCAAGGATTATGGCGTGAAGCACGATATATGCGGAAAGCTGATAGTGGCCACGAAGGAATCGGAGTTTGTGCACATGGAGAAAATTTGGCAGCACGGAATTGCAAATGGAATTGAAAGTATGCGCCGTGTGAACGCTGATGAGATTCGTGAAATTGAGCCCTTCTGTTCCGGTATTGCAGGCATTCATGTGGGATGCACCGGAATAATAGATTTTCGTGGAGCAACTGAAAAGATGGCTGAAATAGCGCTGGCCAAACAACCTGCAAGCGAAGTGCACACAGGAGAGGAGGCGCGCGCATTTGAACGAATAGGTGAGATAACGAACGTGATTACATCGCGCGGCAGCTATGCGGCGAAGAAGCTAATTTTCTGCGCAGGTTTGCAAGCCGACCGATTGGCGAAAAAGGATGGAGTGCGTCTGAAGGAAAAGGTCGTTGGCTTTCGAGGGGATTATTATGAACTGACTGAACAAGCCAAGCACAAAGTGAAGCACCTTATATATCCTGTTCCCAATCCTGACTTTCCGTTTTTGGGTGTACACTTCACCCGCATGGTCAATGGCGAAATAGAATGTGGCCCCAATGCCGTGTTCACCTTCAAACGGGAGGGTTATGGCAAGACCGACTTCAGTCTGCGCGACACCATGGATGCACTGAGTTATATCGGCACCTGGCGTTTGTTTATGAATAATATGAAGTTTGGCATTGATGAATATCGAAGAGCATTTTCGAAAAGACTATTCCTGAAGACACTTCAAACCCTCGTGCCTTCGTTGACCATGGAAGATATTCACCCGGGCAGGGCGGGCGTGCGTGCTCTTTTACTTCGTCAGGATGGTGATACTCGCGACGATTTTCGTATTGAATACACCGACCACAGCATTCACGTGCTGAATGCACCTTCACCGGCTGCCACCGCGGCTCTCGCTATTGGTGAAAATGTGCGCGAAATGGCCGAGAAGCACTTCGGATTGAAATAAAAAAGGGGCGGAAATTCCGCCCCTTTCATTATGCTGTTTTGCATTTATTTTTTTGGCTCTTCTGCCATTGCAATCGTCTTCACTTTCTTCGACTTCTTGCCTTCTGCTTCAGCGGTACCACCTTTCTGGCAGCATGAACCACCTGCGCTGGTAGTGCCCTTGCTGCAGCATGAGCCACCATTGCCTTTGTTGCACGACTTTTCAGTAGCAACAGCACCCGTAGTTTCACACTTGGCACCTGTTTGTGCAGCTGATTTTTCGCACTTCGCCTTATCGGCTTCAGAGCATTTAACTGTTTCTTGTTTGTTGGCAGTGCCTTGAGCGGCAGCGTGCGGACACTGGGCCATAGCTGCACCGTAGATAGCTACGAATGCCAATAGAGCGATTAATTTTTTCATGGTATAGATTTAATTTTATTTTCTTTTTTTGAAGCTTAGATGCTTCGCGAGTGGCGAATATACATCCCAAACCTATGAAACAGGGAGTGCAGATAAGAAAAAAAGGCTTTTTAACAATAGGAGGCTATCGACCCAAGTTGATTCATAACTCCCTGAACGCGTGGAATGGATGACTGTATTCAAACTATCTTGCGCTACAGAATGGTACTATCGACACCAGTCCTGAATGACTAAAAAAGAGTCAAATACATTGAAAGTCACCTCTCAAAATGAAGCGGTTTTGCGTATAGACGAGCGACGCGCTGCTGAGTTTTTAAAGGCACTGGATAGTCGACCCAAGGAACGATGGGCTTTTGTTTATCAGGCCATCATTGTTTCATTGATTGCCCACATTTTTATTCTGTTTGTGACTCAAATGTTGACCGAGGATCATCGGGTACAGGAAGAGGAGTTGATATACGAAGAGCTGGCAATGGATATGCTGCCTGATGAGCCGTTGCCTGAGGAGGAACCGGTTCCACCATTGAATCGAAATGGTGAGCTACGCAATCTGGTGGCTAATGAAAATTCGGAGCGCACGCAAGATGCCCGATCGTATCGGGGCATGAGTTCCTCGCAAATGAAGGAACAAGTGTACAACGACCTCAAGGCAATGGAGGCGGAAGAATTTGCAAGACTGAAGGATGGTTCAACGGACTTCACGGTTGCACCGAAAACGCAGGGCAGTTCGCAGGAAAAAAGTTCCTACAAAAAGGGAGAAAACGATTGGTTCAAGGAACAGCAAAACAAGAGTTACAGCGGCCCTGTCACAGCATCGTTCAATATGAAAGGTCGTGATCCGCTGGAAAACCCCATACCCACTTATCGCTGCAAGACAAATGGAGTGGTCGTGGTTGCTGTAAGCATCGATGAGATGGGAAACGTTCTGGATGCGCACATTCAGGAGGGTTCTTCATCCACAAACGAATGCCTTCGGGCAGAGTCTGAAAAGTATGCGCGCAAATGGCGCTTCGACTACAGTTCTTCCAAACGTAAGCAGGATGGAACCATCACGTTTACATTCAACGCTCAGTAATCAGTTGCCTGCGCTTTCTGCGTAATCTTTCAGGTATGCAAAGTGCGGTGTTAGTTCACCGCGCAGCGTTGTCTGGGTTGCATGCCATATTATTTCCTCGGGATCTCCTTGCACCATAAGAGGCAGCACATGGCGGATGAGTTCATTCCCAAAATCTTCTGATGCGTCTTTCGGCAGTTCGCAGGGTAAATTGTCGATAGCCATGACACAAATTGCGTTTTCATTTTTCCAATCACACTCCGATTCGCTGGCTGCGTCGTAGCCATAGAGTGGATCAGCTATTGTGGATGCTCTGAGTGTCGATGAGATGGGCCCCTTCACATCACAACTCACATCGGCTATCACTTTACAATGCCATGCAGGATTTTGTAAATCGTGTGCAGAAATAAGTATAGGATTGCCCGAGGCCCACAAGTGGCAGGCAATGTATAAATCAGCGGTGACCACCGTTTCAGGTAATGAAGATTGATAAAGCTGTGGGTTGTTATAGAAGTCTGACTTATCAAAGCCACCTCGATCTTTCCGCACATAATAGTCCTGCGTATCGAGGTGGGTATAGACAGGCTCATCCCAGTTTTCACTCAGAAATTCGGCTTCCGTGACGCGGCGCAAAGGCAGAAGTTGAAGAATTTCCTCTGCTCCGTTTCCAACGCGACCAAATCCGGTTACAACGACGCGCATGTTCTGCGGAAGCTTTACCATCGATAATTGTTGCTCCAGTTCTGTGCGATCGGCACATTCGTGAGGAGCTTTGATGGAATAGAGGCCGTGCTTCAATCCAAATGCTCTGAAGGCGTGGTATGCTCCTACAATACCGGCATATCTGCCAAAGCCGATGAGTCGTTTTTTGTTTTTGTCTTTTATAACCTCGTAATCAATCAGACGAATTTTTTTATCGAGAATTGCCTTCAGTAATTTGGCATTGTAGGGTTGTTTTTTGAATGTGTGTGAAAAGAACATGTAGGACTTGCCCGGTATGAGCATATCGATAGGCACTTCCTTCACGCCAATGATTAAATCACAATCGGAAAGGTCTTCTTGCAGTTGAATGCCGGCTGCTGTGTACTCTGCATCCGAAAACTTGCGAATGTTGCTTGGCTGTGCAACAATTTCAACTTGCAGCTTTTGCTTTATAAGTGCGCATTGAGCGGGTGTGAGTGCAACGCGATGGTCTTGTGGTACTTTTCCTTCACGAATCAGTCCGATTTTCTTGATTGTCATTGAATCAATTTTGCGCAAAAATACCGATTGCACGAACCGCACGACGTCAAATAGCGTCGTACGTCGTAAATGCATTCATATTAATTGTGAAGACAAAAGGATCCAGGCTGATTATCTTTGCCGTGTTCTTTGAAAATTATTCCTTTTGTCTTGAAAGCCTGCCGGGCAGCGCAATCAAGAAAATTTTGGGCCCGTTCCCCGGATTTGACAGCAAGAAGAATAGCTGGGCAAGCATGCAGAGCGTTTTGCAGGATAGCTCTTTAATCTGAAACTGTAAGTCAGAAATGACAACACTTCTTACGCGCTTGCAGCCTA
>JBJTRD010000400.1:0-5035 GCA_046075945.1 Flavobacteriales bacterium | reverse complement strand
TTTCAAGCGGGTTACGTGCTTTCGCCACTAAATCATCGGCTGCTTTGTAAGCGGCGTCCTTTCCTTTTTTCGCCAAAGCTTCGCCTTCTTTTTTAGCCTTATCGCGCACTGCTGCCGCATCTGACAATAGCTTTTCTCGCTGCGCTTTCGCCTCGGCTACAAAAGAAGGCGAAGCCTTGGCGAAAAAAGGAAAGGACGCCGCTTACAAAGCAGCCGATGATTTAGTGGCGAAAGCACGTAACCCGCTTGAAAAGGGCGCTGCGAAAGTTGCAGCCGACAAGGCCAAAAAGGAAGCCGACGAGGCCTATAAGAGAGCAGTAGACAAGTCGAATAAGGAAGCCGATGACGCTTACAAAGCCGCAGAGAAAAAATCTGAAAACCTGGTGAAGGACGCCGAGGCAAAGGGAGATAAGATGATACAAGACACAGACAAAGCCGCGACGATTAAATGAGAGTAAGGTGCTTCAATTCGTGCGTATTCATTGAAAGAAAAAAATAATACAGATCATTGAACGCAATTGAATGATGCCGGTACTGCCTGACAAATCCATTTGTTATGCAGATCATCAGCAGCACAATTTCATGGCTTCGCAGCGACGGGCGCCATTTTCAAATAGTAGCGCAAGTAATCTTTTTGCTCTATGGTATTTTATCGTTGGGCTGGGATGCTGACTGGCGCAACTACACCGCAATTTTTTCTGCTGTTGTATTTGCACAGTTGCTGGCCATTCGATTTGCAGGATATCCGTTTCACTCGCTGAAAAGCGCGCTTATTACAGGCCTTGGGCTTTCGCTGCTCATGAAAGCCAACGATCCCTGGTTATATCTCTTTGCTGCGCTGCTAGCTATAGGAATGAAGTTTCTTACAAAGGTGAATGGCAAGCACTTGTGGAATCCGGCCAACTTTGGGATTGTGGCCATTGCTGCGCTCAGTGGTGACGCCTGGATTTCGCCCGGCCAATGGGGCAGCAGCGCCCTCATCATGTTCATCGTCGGGACAGCCGGATTGGCTGTGCTCAGCAACATCAAACGGCTGGAAACAGGGATTGCATTCCTTGTAACCTATGCATTGCTCGACTACAGCAGAACAGTGCTTTATTTAGGGTGGGAACACGATGTTTTCCTTTTAAAAATGGGAAGTGGTTCACTCTGGCTCTTTTCATTCTTCATGATAACCGATCCGATGACCACGCCCAATCATCGCAAAACACGCATCGTCTGGTCTATTGCAGTTGCTGCTGTTAGCTTTTATCTCACTAACTTCAAATTCCTCAATGGTGCGCCCTTTTGGACATTGTTCTTCTTTACTCCCATCTCTCCCCTCCTCGACTATCTCACACCCCGCATACAATCGTTCGATTGGAAAAAACGCGGTACTACATCAGAAACAATTCAACAAACAAGTCTATGAAAAACACATTTCACTTTTTGGCACTGGCAGCTGGGTTGCTGTCGGGCCTGAATGCACTTGCATTCTGCGGATTCTATGTTGCAAAGGCCGATGCAAGCCTATTCAACAACAAGAGCGAAGTAATTATGGTGCGCAATGGCACACGCAATGTCATAACGATGAGCAGTGATTTCAAAGGAGATCTCAGCGAATTTGCGATGGTGGTGCCTGTGCCGGTTGTTTTGGCGGAGAAAGACATCCGTGTTGTAGAGCGAAGAATCTTCGATGTGCTCAACGATTACTCCGCGCCCAGGCTTGTGAATTATTACGATAATAATCCCTGTGGATACGATCTGCGCATGTACGAAGATTATAGTCGAATGAGCAGTGCGCCCATGTCCGAAAGTTTAAATGAAATGGACATCAATACTATAGCAAAAAGTGCCGTTAAAATTGAAGCACAGTATGATATTGATGAATACAACATCATCATACTGTCGGCCAAGGAGTCGGATGGTCTTCAAATATGGCTCGAGGCGAACGGCTACAAAGTGCCCGAAACGGCCAGGCAGGTTCTTGAACCCTATGTGCGCAGTAACATGAAGTTTTTCCTTGTAAAGGTCAATCTAGAAAAGATGAAGAATAGGAATAGCGATTATCTGCGCCCCATTCAAATACGTTTCGATCATGCCAAGTTCATGTTGCCCCTTCGACTTGGAATGGCCAATAGCAAAGGTTCGCAGGATATGATTGTGTACGCACTGACAACCGAAGGACGTGTGGAGTGCACCAATTATCGTACGGTTAAAATGCCTACCGATAGAAACATCCCCTTGTATGTTGAATCCAAATTTGGCGATTTCTATACCTCTGTTTTCGAAAAGACCTATAAGCAGGAAGGCCGCAATGCAGTATTTCTGGAGTATGCATGGAACGTGAGTCCATACAATGCTGTAAAATGCGATCCATGCGTTGGGCCGCCCCCCGTCAATTATGATTTTGTAGAAGCTGGCGCCGATTGGATTACGCAATCGAACAACTTCAATCAGACCATTTTCTTTACTCGCTTACATGTACGTTATAGCCGCGATAAGTTTCCTGCAGATCTTCAATTTCAGGTAACACCGAACAACGAAAATTTCCAGTGCAGGTACATTATGACCTATCCGGCTTCGGGCGATTTTACATGCGATGCCGGGCAGGATTACTTATACGAACTGAACAATCGTCGCAAAAAGGAAGTGGATGAGCTAGCTGCGCTTACCGGGTGGAGTACCGCTTCAGGAGCGGCCTACATTCGCGAGTATAATAAATACCTGAAGGCAGGAAACCGTGAAAATCTTCGCAACGAAACACCGCCCGCATCGCAATTACCCAACTATAGAAAGTACTTGCTTGTATCTGCCTTGGTGTTGCTGATTGGGTTCATTTTCACCATCAGTCAGCGCGTAGCTGTTTTGAAAACATAATTGGTTGCTATATTTGACTGAGTTCAAACTCCGTACAATGAATAAAAAACACCTCGCTTTTGTTGCGCTAATCATATTGATGTCGTCTCTTTTCTCTTCTTGCAAAAAAGATAAAGACGATGATACACCAACACCCACCGCTGAACCGAGATTGATTTTCAAATTCAAATTTGATTCGACACAAGTTCGATTGGATAACCTGGGCAATCCTTCGGTGGTTCCATCGAATCATGGGGCGCAGTCTCCCCGATTCAACAAGATGAGTGCGCATTATATCGAGATGACAGCAGATCAGTTTACAATGCCTGGAGCAGGTGCAGTTTTATACCATGCCCCGGAGACAACTGTAGGGGGGGCCAATGCCATTGACTTTTCTCAATCGAACGCTGTGGGTAATGGCGAAACTTTTTACAGCATACCACTTAAAGATGTAAATCCCGGCACGTATGAATGGTTGCGTGTGTCGCTTGCTTATCAGAATTACGATATTGATTTACGCTATACCTTGAGCGGTTTAAACTTCGATATCACGGGCACGCTGGCCTCCTTTATCGGATTTAACACTTACATTCAAAATTTCCAGATAAAGGACAGCACATTGGCCGTGAATGCGAATAAGCTTCAAGGGTTCTGGGCATTTGAAACAATCTACGGGGTCAATCAGGGACAGGCTCCGGCCGGTGCGACGACGGTACCCAATCCATTGTTTGCAACCTCGCCCATTCCTCAGGGGTCGTGTCTTGTGACAGGAGATTTTGAAAATCCTTTGGTCATAACCGGTAATGAAACCAACGACATCGTTGTAACAGTATCACTATCTACCAACGATTCGTTTGAATGGATGGAGAACAGCACACCGGGTTATTTCGAACCTGCTGCAGGTGATGCGGTGGTAGATATGGGAATACGAGGAATGAAGGTTTCGTATTAATTCTGAATTTCGGAACAGGGCATATACTTAATTGCCCACTACAACACCCATTGCACAGAACTTCTCCTGACGTTTGCGCACGAGCGTGTCCTGATCCAGTTTCATCAACTCTTCCAATTCTTTTTTGATTACTTCTTTCACGTTTTTAAAGGCTGTCTCCGGATCTGTATGTGCGCCACCCAAAGGTTCACGAATGATACCATCAACCAAGTGCAAACCATGCATGTCATTAGGGGTCAATTTCAGAGCGCTGGCAGCTTTCACTTTGTGATCCCAGGAGTGCCACAGAATGGAAGAGCACGACTCGGGTGAAATAACAGAGTACCAGGTGTTCTCGAGCATAAACACGCGATCACCAATGCCAATACCGAGTGCACCACCTGAAGCACCTTCACCGATGATGATGCAGATTACGGGAACCCGAAGCTTCATCATTTCAAAAAGATTGCGTGCAATGGCTTCACCCTGTCCGCGCTCCTCGCCTTCCTGTCCGGGAAATGCGCCCGGCGTATCTATCAAGGTAATAATTGGTTTGTTGAATTTTTCAGCCATCTTCATTAGGCGAAGGGCTTTGCGGTAGCCCTCCGGATTTGCCATGCCGAAATTGCGATACTGGCGCATTTTCGTGGTATTTCCCTTCTGATGTCCAATGAACATGACGCTCATATCATCGAAGAAACCGAAGCCACCTACCATCGCCTTATCATCCTTTACATTGCGGTCGCCAAACAACTCAATCCAGTTGTTACCCGTCATGTATTCGATGTATTGTAAAGTGTAAGGCCTATCCGGATGACGGCTCATCAGCACCATTTGCCAGGCGTCGAGATTGCTATAAATTTCCTCGCGTTTTTTTACAACCGCATCTTCCAATTCTGAGATAGCAGCCGACATATCTACGCCCGCTTTCTTTTCACTTTCGCGCAGCTTTTCAATCTGGGTATGTAATTCCTTGATGGGTTCTTCAAATTCGAGGTAGTTCATTGCAGTGAATTTTCAAGGCGAAAGTAAGGAGAATTCAAGATGACACGAGGAGCGAAGTACGGAGTGATATGAACGGGAAAAAGAATATTAGCCTGCAATCGCCCGTCATTAGAGTCGAGATATTCCATCCATCAACCCCTGCAAATAGATTGTAAGTTCTTCACTCATTGCGCGCATCGTCACTGTATTACATTACTTAGCAGTATATTCAAACTATTTGGACAAGGTATGCATGAGACGAAATATAGATGATTAGTGACC
>JBJTRD010000399.1:0-2586 GCA_046075945.1 Flavobacteriales bacterium | reverse complement strand
CTGCGCACATCCAAATCTTGGGAGCCCTGGGTGATGAGCATCCTCGCGCTCGTTCAATTCTTCCTGGCTAGCATGCTCATCGGCGTGTACTTCGGCGAGTTTCAGTTTGGAAGCAATCCTTTCCTATTACTACGCGAACACCCAATCAATATAGGGTTGCCCTGGACATTGCGCGCCGATTATCTATCACTACAACCCTTCATGGATGGCAAAGGCTTGAATCCGTTGTTGCAGAATTATTGGATGACGATTCACCCGCCGACACTTTTTCTGGGATTTGCATCAACGGTTATTCCATTTGCCTTTGCCATTGCAGGCCTTTGGCGCAAAGATTTTCAGGGTTGGATGAAGCCTGCCATTCCGTATGCGTTTTTTGGTGTGATGATATTGGGCACAGGCATACTCATGGGTGGTGCCTGGGCGTATGAGGCGCTCGGTTTCGGTGGCTTCTGGGCATGGGATCCTGTCGAGAATGCTTCTCTGGTGCCCTGGCTCATTCTTGTGGCCGGAGCGCACTTGCTCGTTATCAATCAGCGAAAGGGTACCAGTGTGTATGCTTCGCTTTTGCTCAACATCAGCGCGTTCATTTTTGTATTGTATTCGACGTTTCTCACACGCAGCGGCGTGCTCGGCGATAGCAGCGTGCACTCATTTGTAGACAGTGGTATTCTCGCGCAGCTCATGGTGTATCTGTTGTTCTTTACAGCGTGGAGCACGTATCTGATGGTGCCCAACCGTCGCTGGCAGATGGGCTATGCCGCGCTGTGTGCAGTACTGTTCTTGTTGGCTTTGGGCAATTTGATGACGGCCCCTGAATTGGCGGCTGCTGAGCAAGAAAAATTGCTGCCCGGTGAAGGTACTTGGGTGCCGGTGCTCACCTTGTTGTTCATGCTTGCATCGTTCGTGATGCTCATAGTCGGTTACCGCAAGTATTTCCGCACACCGCAGCAAGAGGAAGAGGAACTCTGGAGCCGCGAGTTCTGGATGTTCATCGGTGCATTGATTCTTATACTGTCGTCGGTTCATATCACCGTGGTGACTTCAGTGAATGTTGGAAATATATTATTAGCCCCTTTCGAAGGAATGTTTACCTCGCTGCACCAGTCGACCGGTTGGGAAGTGTTCAAGCGAATGGCTGACCATCAGTTTTCGGCCCCTGCCGACAAGGAACGTTTCGATGTGTATCATCGCATCCAGGTGCCGCTTGCGTTTTTGCTCTTTATAATAGTTGCCATTGGTCAGTTTTTGAAGTATAAGAAAACTGATTTCAAGAAATTTGCAGGCAGCATCGCATTGAGCCTGTTTGTATCGCTGGGCCTCACAGCGCTTATTGGCTGGGCTGTAGAAGTGGAGGCAGCCGAACTTTCGTTGATACTGTTGGTGTGGGCGTGTGTGTTTGCCATGGTAGCCAACTCCGACTATGCGTGGCGTGTTATCAAAGGAAAGTTCGATTTGATGGGCGCCAGTGTAGCACACCTTGGGTTTGCTATGGTGATACTTGGTGCTGTCATCAGTACGTGGCAAAGTCATTTTATTTCACGCAACCAACGCGGGAATATTTCCGAACTCAATGAAGAGTTTAGGAATAACGAAGACATGATGATCTTCATGGGTGATACGTTGCCTATGGGCGATTACTTCGTTCACTATAAAGAGAAGGCTAAACGCGGAGAGCGGGTTTATTGCACGGTTGAATATTTCGAAAAACTTCCAAAGACATACAACGAAGGAGAATACGTGCAGGTATTTGGTCAGCCTTTCCGCGCCAAGAAAACGCACGTAGCAACGGATAATTTTTTGGTCGATGCAACCGAAGATAGTTTGTGGACGGAGGTAGCTCCTGCTGAACTGGACGCCCTTCGACTGCGCTCAGGGACCGCCCTTCGACAGAGCTCAGGGACCGCCCAAGATACCGAAGAGCTTGCGCAGTGGACGCCCGGTATGCCCGGCGAGCGTTTGTTTGTGCTTGAGCCCAGTGTGCTCATGTCGCCCAAGGGCAATAGCCGCGAACCCAGCACCAAGCATTTCTTGAGTCACGACTTGTACACGTTTATCAAGCATACGGAAGTAGACGAGCAAAAGAAAGACGAAGAGGGCTATCTCGAGCCGAAGTCAGCTATTGTTGACTTGCAAACCGACATACGGTTGACAGAAATTGTAAAGATGCGACTGGATAGTTTGGTTGAAATCGATTCGCTGCCGTCCAACCTTCCTCCGGGTTTAATTGGCAAGAAGGCCTTTGGTGTCATAACCGATGGGCGGAAGGTAGAGAATATAATAATCCCGATGATTTGGTTGCAGGACTCTGTGCCTTTCACCTACCCCGTGGAGAGCAAGCAGTTCAAGATGTTGTTTGCCCTCAATCAGAAGCCCGAAGGATTGGAGCTCACCGTTCAGAAGCATAGTTCATCGGAGCGCGACATGCTTATACTTACGGCAGAAGTATTTCCGCAGATCAATGTGTTGTGGATAGGCTGCCTGGTGATGGTAATCGGGACGGTGATGGCGATACGGCACCGGTATAGAATATCCAGGGGTAATGGGTACTGAGGACTTGGGACTGGGTACTGAGGATTGGGTACTAGG
>JBJTRD010000398.1:0-8467 GCA_046075945.1 Flavobacteriales bacterium | reverse complement strand
CCCAGCGGTAGTCCGGCTTGCCGCTCGGCGCCCGGACCACGTGGTCCACGAACACGATCGCCTTCGGTAGCTTGTAGCGGGCGACGTGCAGCGCGGCCTCGGCGCGCAACGTCTCCTCGATTTTTTACAGCATCATTTTATCATCACTTCTTGCAACAACGACAGCTGCCCAAACACCTGTGGCTGTGCGGGTGAACGGGCTCCAAGCTCCGACCGTGACGATGATTGTTGAGTACTTTGCTGAAGACAACTGGAAGAATCTTCAGGTAATAAAGGATCCGCAAAGCGGCACCTATGCGGGTAAAGTGAATTTCCCTCACGATGGCCAGTATCGATTCCGTTTTTCCAGCGACCCCAAACGTTGGTGTGAATTCCTGATTGCACGGAAGGATCTTCCCGCCACCGGTATCGATATTACACTGGAATACCAGCAGCTGAAAGGTCATCCTATAAAACTCTATGAGTCGGCAGAGCAAAATGCATACTTCGAGTTGATACCAAAATTCAATGAGGTAAGTATGAACCGCGATTCACTCGATCGATTTGGTCTTGAATATCAGATGCGTGAACAACGCTTTGCGCAGGCATGTGCTGATATCGCTGCGACATATCCGGGCACATTTACAGCGAATGTCATTGCGAAGTCGGCCCCCGCTCCCATATACACCGGCGATCCTGCTTACGCTCAAAATGCCGACAGCCTCGTGCGTTTCGTTTCGTTGCATGTTATGGACGGAAAGCCCATTCAGCATCCCGACCTGCTGCATCACATTGCGTTCATTCGACGCATCAATATCGCCTACCAGTACTTCGAGAAAACAAAACAACCCGAACCTTTTATTGATGCGTTGATGAAAAAGTCGCTCGAAAACGAAGCGATGACCACGTATATGTTTAAGTTTTTACTTGATAAGATGATCGCGTTTCGAAATGAACCCGGGCTCAGCTACCTCATTACATGGTATGCCGACGATTGCACGGAGGAGGGACATATTGAAGACAATACGCGCAATTTGCTGATTGCACTCGACAAAGTGAAGCCGGGCATAATCATTGAGTTTCTCACCCTGCCGGATGCCGATGGCAAAATGATTTCGAGCAAACAAGTTTTTTCTGAAAACAAAGTAACGATCCTTCTCTTCTGGCGGGCGAACTGTAACCACTGCATGGAATTTGAGCCAAAGCTTGAAGAGTATTATGCGCAGTATCACAGCAAAGGCTTAGGTGTCTATGGTATCGGCACTGACAAGACCCAGGAAGAATGGCTTGCGCAAGACAAACTCAATGAGTCGCCCTGGCCCAGTGTTTTCTTAGCATTCGATCAGCGAAAAGATTTCAATAAACGTTTTCCTGTTCCAAGCACACCCACGCTTATTGCTGTAGATTCAAAAGGTGTAGTGCTGAAGCGACTTATTACGCGCAGCAAGATTGAAACAGAAATCAAGGAATTGCTCGGCCTATGAACAGGCTCGCGGCTGAAACAAGTCCGTATTTATTGCAGCATAAAGACAATCCTGTGCATTGGTATGCCTGGGGCGATGAGGCATGGGAAATGGCTCGTCGTGAAAACAAACCGGTGCTTGTTTCTATCGGTTACAGTGCTTGCCATTGGTGCCACGTTATGGAGCACGAAGTATTTGAAGATTTCGAATGCGCTGAATTGATGAACATGCATTTTATCTGTATCAAAGTGGATAGGGAAGAACGTCCCGATGTAGACAGCTGGTTCATGGATGCTGTGCACCTCATGGGCAGCCAGGGTGGGTGGCCTTTAAATGTTTTCACCCTGCCCGATGGACGTCCTATCTATGGTGGTACTTATTTTCCAAAAAACAAGTGGATATCGCTGCTCATGAATCTCCGCAATGTCTTTCAGGCAGACCATCAGCGTGTGGAAGAATACGCGCTGCAACTGGATGAGGCAATGCGTGCAATCAATCTTCCCGATGCTTCCAAATCGAATGAACTTTCGTTGGATGCTATTCATGGTTTAATAGACAACTGGTCGAAGTATTGGGACGCCGAATGGGGCGGCAATCGCAAGGCCCCGAAATTTCCGATGCCCAACAATTGGGAGCTGTTGCTGAACTATGCAGTGTTTTTCAAAAATGAAAATGCACTGCGTCATGTGAATGACACGCTTCGAAAGATGGCCTTCGGTGGCTTGTACGATCAACTCGCCGGTGGCTTCGCCCGCTACAGTGTCGACGCTGAATGGAAGGTGCCGCATTTCGAAAAAATGCTCTACGACAATGCACAATTGGTGAGCTTGTATGCGCAAGCGTATCGCGCAACAGGCGATAATCTTTTTAAGCGAGTTGCCGAGGAAACTCTGTCATTCGTAATGACTGAATGGAAGACACCGGAAGGATTGTATTACTCTGCGCTGGATGCCGATAGTGAAGGAGTGGAAGGTAAATACTATGTGTGGGGTGAGGATGAATTCAATACCATTTTAGGCGAGGAAAGTGCTTTGTTGAAAGCCTATTTCGGAGTGGGAAGCCATGGATATTGGGAACACGGTGTGAGTGTGCTTTGCATACGGCACGAAGCGGAAGAATGGTGTCGGCTGCATAATTTGAACGCACATGATTGGAATAAAAAACTTGAAAGTGCAAAAGAGAAATTGCACGCTTACCGACTGAAGAGAATAAAACCCGGCCTCGACGATAAATGCATAACATCCTGGAATGCCTTGTTGGTAAAGGGATTTGCGGAGGCGTCAAAAATGAGAGGACAAGAACATATCATCGTTCATGCTGAAAATTTAATTGATGCTCTGTGCGAGCATCTTCGTTTACCATCCGGTTTATTCGCGCATACAAGAACAAAGGGAGTGTCATCGAAAATTGTTCTGCTCGAGGATCAGGTTTCACTCGCCGATGCGCTGATTGTACTATACGAAGCGCATGGAAATGAAAAACAGCTGCAGTTGGCGCGCGAAATCATGTTGCTCACGCTCGCTGTTTTTTCGAGCGAAGGAACGTCCTTATTGTCCAATCGCTCTCCTTCAGACCCGGACGTTATTGGAGTCAAATTCGAAACAAGTGATAACGTAATTCCCTGCGCCAACAGCATTGCTGCGAATTGTTTAATGAAGCTGGGGCGCTACTTCGATAATACCGAATGGTTGAATCGGGCAACATGCATGGTTCGTGAAGTAAGCGGCACCATTGACTTTGCACCGGGCTATAGCAATTGGCTGCTGGTATCACTGATGCTGCTTGCTGAATCAACGGAGGTTGTTTTTACAGGAGTAAAGGCAATCGAGAATGCTCACGTTTTTCAGCAGAAGTTGTATCCGTTCGTGCTAGTTGCTGCATCAACAACGCATAGTGAATTGCCCTGTTAAAAGGAAAAAATTGCGATGAATCTCTCGTGTATGTTTGTCGCAATCATTCCTGCAGTGCACCGTTGCATAGCGTGAGTAAAGTTTCAATAGTATGACGGGTATTCGAAAAATAGGAGTCATTTGTTCCTTACTTGTGTTACAAGCTTCAACGGGTGTTGCCCAACTGATCGACAACCGTATCGGCAATGCATTCAATGAAGAAATGTTTTTTAGTCAGCAATTTTTGTGGGTAAATAAAATTCGGAGTATCACTGCAGTGGTAAGCGTGAAGCGACCGAATCGACCCATCGAGCAGCGCCCCGACATAAGTGTCTATCGCTTCAATGAAGTGGGACTGATGACTCGTTTAGACCGAGTAACTTCAGTGAAGAATTTGATCGATAGCCTCACCATAAAATTCAAGCGAAACGATCTTGGATCTATTGAACTGCGTGAAGAGACCGGCACACGCGGCTACTACACCACCGGTTTTGTATACGATGAACAGGGCCGTCTCATTCGGATGGAGTACGGCACAGCCGAAAACATTTCCACGGTAAAGAATAAGCTGGAACCGGGAAGAACGATTGCCATCAACGAAGAATCGGTAACCTGGAATGAGCAAGAAAATGGTGTCATTCGGAAAAGTGTTTACAACAATTACGGGTTGCATTATTCCAACTGGACTATTACCAAAAACCCGAAGGGCTTCGTTGAATCGGAGGTGGAGGAGCTCATCATGAGCGGCCGAACAAAAACAAAAACGTATACCTACAATGAACATGGCTGGATATCCAAAATTGAATCGGCCGATAATATGACGGGTGGAAAAAAGGCCCAGACTTTTATCTACGATTCATTGGGCAATGTCCAAAAGGTAGAGTATTTCGACGGCAAAAACATGACACGTGAAATAGAGGTCCTCTATACACCGACGATGCTGGTAGAGGCTTTTTTGGACCATAATCTGGAGAATGGTGATATTGTAATCACCAAATTTTCTTACGAATATTACAAATGAAACGTATGCGAATCCTGCAAATACTTTCTCTCTTCGCGGTGATGATTATTTCAGATGCCGCAATTGCTCAGCGCAAAGGTGATAACCAAAATAAGGTCACTCCGGAAACAGCACGCAAAAAGGAAGCGGAAAAAATTGAGCAGCAGGAAAGCGAATATCAGAAAAGAAAGGACCATCACCTCGAAGTACAAGATAAAGCCACGCGTAAGCGGATGAAAAAAAATCTACGCAAGGCGCAACGTCTATCATGGGGAAAAGATGTCCCTTGGTACAAGCGTTGGTTTCGTAAGCATTGAAAGTGGAAGCTTCTATAGCAACCCACACGAAATCAGCTATTTGAGCAGTCGTTAAAAAAAAGTTTGCGCGTTAAAGGAAATCCGTTGTTCTTTGCGAATCTTTAGGGTATAAACTGACATTCGTGTATTACGCTTGAAAGTCAGTTTTATTACTAAAATTTTGACTTGTTTAACTCACCTTAATCCATCTGCTATGCAGAGAAAGTTTTACGCACTTATCGCATTTTTCTTCCTTACTACGTCCGCATGGGCCCAAACGAATTCAGGATCTCTCAAGGGAAAGGTAATGGACAAAGACACCAAGGAAACCCTTCCTTTTGTGACGGTTATTGTGTACCTCAATGGCAACACAGTGAATGGCGGAACAACGGACATCGATGGTGAATACTCCATCAAGCCGCTGGAACCCGGTACCTACGATGTTTCATTCCAGTTCGTGGGTTACCAGCAACAAACCATCAAAGGGGTAGTTGTAAAGGGCGGAAAAATCACACCGCTCGACGCCGAAATGGTGCAAGGTGCGGAACTGGGCACTGTAGAAGTGTTCGATTACAAGGTGCCACTGATTGATAAAGACGGTGGTTCATCAGGAGGAACAATTACACGTGAGGACTTGAAAAACATGCCAAGCCGCTCGGTTACTGGTCTCGCGCAAACAGTGGCAGGTGCCACCGATACAGGAAGTGGTATTTCAATTCGTGGTGCTCGTGAAGGATCAACATGGATTTACATCGATGGTATCAAGGTTCGCGGTTCATCTGCTCTTCCAAAATCTGCAATTGAAGAAATCTCCGTAATTACCGGCGGTATTCCTGCCAACATTGGAGACGCAACCGGTGGGGTTATCAACGTCAGCTTGAGAAATGCTTCTGCCAAATACACAGGAGGTGTTGAAGCTATAACATCCGGCTTCCAGGTGGGCGATAAGGTTATCGGCCTCGATCATTACGGTTACAACCTATTCGAAGGTTCTTTATCAGGCCCATTACTTTTTGCAAAGGATGAGAAAGGGCAGAAAGGCCGCCCGCTTCTTGGCTTTTTCGTATCGGGTAATTATACAGATATCGTAGACGGAGCCCCTCAGTACGGTGGAGTAATGCGCATGAAAGAATCCGTGCGTCAGGAATTGTTGATCAACCCTTTGCGCCCAAACATCAGCGAATCGGGTGAGGCGACGGGTGTCTTATACAATGCGGATTTTTTGACGCCCGATGATTTCGAGAAAACGATGACACGCATGAATGCGAGAAATCGCTCGGCAAATATGGTAGCGAAGATTGACGTGAACACATCTGAAAATGTAACGCTGACATTCGGAGGAACCGCTGCACTCAGCAGAGGTCGTGATGCAACTCGTTCCAATCAACTCATGAACTGGGATAATAACCAGCTCAATACAGCCTTCGACTGGCGAGCATATGCCAAGTTTAGCCAACGCTTTAAAAACGCAGAGGGCGACGAGGCATCTGCATCTAATTTGAAGAATATTTTCTACAGCGTGATGGTCGACTATTCGCGCAACTTCTTCAACAGCCAGGATGAAACTCATGGTGACCGACTCTTCAACTATGGACACGTGGGGTATTTTGATATCTATCGTGGAAATACGTATGAGCAATTGCCGGGTTCGTACTTCAAACAAACCGGTTTTCAGGACATCAATACCTTCTTCACTCCATCAGAGTTTAATCCTGATTTGGCGGCTATTACCAACCAGTATTACCAAGGAGCTCAACAGACAATATTCTACCAGGCAGCGCTTGGCCAGTTGACAGATGCCAACGGAAATTTGATCTCCGACCGCAATCAAATCTTTCTCGATAACCCGGGAACAATCGCATTTCTCGGTATCAACCCTGCCGCCAACCTCAACAACCTGACGGCAGCGAATGGACTTCGAAATGGTGATGCACCTCCGGCAACTTACAACCTGTGGAGCTACCTGGGTGCCCAAAACAACAACTACGGAGTATTCTCCAATAATCAATTCCGTGTGACCGGTATCGGTTCTGCAGATATTGGTGATCATGCAATCCAAATGGGTTTTGAATTCGAGCAGCGCAAGGATGCCGGTTTCAGCGTGGCCCCTGTGAGTCTTTGGAACCTGGCTCGTTTGAACGCCAACTCGCACATCGAAAAGGTGGACAATCAGGGAATTGGATACGATTCAACCATTGTATACCGCGATGGCAATTACTATGTGTATTACAACACTGCAGTGGGTGTTACCAACCAATCGGAGTTTGATTACAACCTTCGCGAAGCTCTCGGTCTCGACCCAAGAGGCGGCGACTATTTGAACGTCGATAACCTGAGCCCTGAATTCCTTAGCATCGATATGTTTAACTCTGATGAGCTATTGAACAGTGGTAATCAGGTGGTGAACTACTACGGATTCGATTCACACGGTAACAGACTCACAGGCAGAAAACCGACTATCGATGAGTTCTTCTCTTCAACTTACAACGTAGGGAACATTACTTATTACAGCCGCCCTATCGGAGCATTTGAGCCAATTTACACGTCAGGTTATTTGATGGATAAGTTCGCTTTCGACGACCTTATTTTCAACCTGGGTGTTCGTGTTGACCGTTACGATGCAAACCAGCCGGTTCTCAAAGATCCATTTGTGGTGGGTGAGGCATTCACCGCCGCCGAGGTACAAACTTTGGGAGAGCATCCGGCCAACATTGGTGAAGACTATGTGGTGTATGTCGACGATCTCAATAACCCAACGACCATCATGGGTTACCGCGATGGCAACAACTGGTACAACGCAATCGGTCAGTTGGTTTCAGATCCATCTGTGATTGGTGGCTCCAGCAACCCAAAACCTTTCCTAAAGACCGACAAGGATGCGCCACTTACCTCGAAGGCATTTAAAGATTACACCCCGGCGGTGAATATCATGCCTCGTATCGCATTCTCTTTCCCAATTAGCGATGAAGCAACATTCTTCGCTCACTACGACGTATTGACTCAACGCCCAACAGAATTTTCACGTTTCGACCCAACGGATTATTTGAACATGAAGTTCCAGAACGATCCACTTATTACCAATCCGGCACTGAAGCCGGAGCGCACAGTGGACTATGCACTCGGATTCCAACAAGTTCTCTCGAAAACGTCGTCGTTGAAGATCGAAGCGTTCTACCGCGAACTGCGTAACATGATTCAGATTCGTAAATTCAACGGGGCATATCCCATTGCGTATCGCGCATTCGACAATATTGACTTCGGAACTGTAAAAGGATTGACGCTGACCTACGACCTTCGTCGTACAGGTAATATCCGTCTCAATGCTTCTTACACCCTTCAGTTTGCTGATGGAACCGGATCGACCTCACAATCACAGTCGGCACTTATCAATGCCGGTATCCCCAACCTGCGCAGCATTAATCCATTCAACTACGATCAGCGTCACCGCATTATCGTAACAACAGATTATCGCTTTGCAGGAGGTGCTGATTACAATGGCCCGATGATTAGTGATTTCCAGGTGCTTGCCAATACTGGTTTCAACTTCATTGCTAACCTCGGTTCAGGAACGCCATACACGCCCCAACAGTTTGCTACGCCAGTCACAGGCGAAATCACTCCAAGCACGGAGGGTTCAATCAACGGTGCACGTTTGCCCTGGCAGTTCAATCTCGATTTCCAGGCCGACCGCAACTTTGATTTGTATTTCGGAGAAGATAAGACCGGTAAACCCAAAGCTGGTTTGAATGTGTACATCTGGGTAACGAATTTGCTCAATACACGCAACGTACGCGGAGTTCACCGCTTTACCGGTATTCCGGAAGATGATGGATATCTGGC
>JBJTRD010000397.1:0-2236 GCA_046075945.1 Flavobacteriales bacterium | reverse complement strand
CTTTAACCAACTCGCCAATTTCATCGTTGCCTTGCCATTCGAGCGGCTCATTGTATTGACCGAGTTTCGTTTTACTTATTCTGCGTGTGATGATTTCGAGTGGCTTGCTGATATTTCTCGATAGCAGAAATGCAAGCAGCGCAGCTACAAAAAACAGTGCGATATAACCCTTGCTTATTTCCCGTAAAAACGATTTTAACTCACTGATGCGGTCGTATGATTTTTCGTACACAATGTTGGCGATGAGCATTGGCTTGCCTTTCGAATCGTTGAAATACCAGTAGGCAAGTGTATAGTTACTCTTTGCAAAACTGCGATCGATATAGGCGCGTTCATTGCCGGTCGAGAGTTGTTTGAGTATCGAATAATTGACCGACTCGGGCACTTCGAGCGTATCCATTTCAACGAAATTCGATGATATGAGATAGCGACCTTTCAAGTCGAACAAGGCGATGAATACATCGTGCACATCACTCAGCTCGCAAACCTTATCACTGAAAACGGAAACTACTGAATCGCTTGGAATGAACCCGCCATTTTGTATTACGAAGTATTCCATCGACGCTCGAATAGCTTGCTCTTTATTCAGGAAGCGCTCTTCATTATCGTAATCGTTGTGTTCGTATTGATCGTAGATGGTAAGGGTAAAAGTCACTGCAAACGAAACCACTATCATGGCCAGCATGGCCAGAAAAATTTTGGTTCGGAGCGAGGTACTTAACTTCAATATGATTTGTTTTGAACCGCAGATACGCCGGGAAGAAGAGAACGTTGAATCACACGGAGTCTTTGCGGTTTAATCTGTTTTATTAAACTACAATATTGACGATACGTTTAGGTACGACAATCATTTTTTTAATTTCCTTTCCTTCCAGGTATTTCGACGTTTGCTCATTGGATCGAACAGCTGCTTCTACTTCTTGCTGCGATAATTCAATACCAAGTGGCAAGAAGTAACGCGTTTTACCATTGAAAGAAACAGGATATTCAAACGTATCGTCTTTCATTTTCGACTCATCGAATACAGGCCACGTTGCCTGAGTTATGCTTGTTGAATGTCCGAGTTTCTCCCAAAGCTCTTCGGCAATATGCGGTGCGAACGGAGCCACGAGCACGAGCAGCGGCTCAAGCACTTCACGCTTGTTGCACTTTACGTCTTGCAATTCGTTCACACAAATCATAAAACCACTTACGCACGTATTCCACGAATAGCGGTCGAGGTCTTCTGTAATTTTTTTGATGGTCTTATGCAGCGTTTTTAATTCTTCTTTCGTGGCTGCTTCATTCGTTACATGCAGATTGTTTTCAGCGTCGTGGAAGAGGCGCCAGAGCTTCCGAAGAAAGTTGTGTACACCGTTGATGCTCTTGGTGTCCCACGGTTTACTTTGCTCCACAGGTCACAAAAACATTTCGTATAAACGCAGTGTATCAGCTCCGTACTTCTCGCACAAGTCATCTGGGTTGTCGACATTGAACCATCGCTTCGACATTTTATCGATGGCCCAGGTGCAGGTGTATTGGCCTTTTTCATTCAGAATGAATTCTGCATTGGCATATTCCGGTAGCCACTTTTTGAATGCTTCGGTATCGAGCACATCATTGTCGACGATATGAATGTCGACGTAGAGTTGTTGTGTTTCGTATTTATCTTTCAACTCTGCGGTTACAAACGTATTCGTGCCCATGATGCGGTACACGTGGTTGCTGCGGCCGAGAATCATGCCCTGGTTGATCATCTTTTTGAAGGGCTCATCGAATCCGATAAAGCCAAGATCGAACAATGTTTTCGTCCAGAAGCGAGCATACAACAGATGCCCTGTGGCATGCTCGGCGCCGCCCATGTATAGGTCGACCTGATTCCAGTAGTCGATTTTTGCGCGATCGGCAAACACGGTTGGATTGTTTGGGTCCATGTATCGTAGGAAGTACCATGAAGATCCGGCCCAGCCGGGCATGGTATTGAAGTCGGGCTTGTGCCCGTTAACGCGCCATGAAGCAGCCCTCGCCAATGGCGGCTCACCACTCTCCGTAGGCAGATACTTATCGACCTCGGGCAGAACAACCGGCAACTCTTCATCTGCAATCAACCGCGGAATATCCCCTTCATAATAAACCGGAAACGGCTCACCCCAATAGCGCTGGCGGCTAAACACGGCATCGCGCATGCGGTAATTGACTTTGCCTTTGCCCACACCGATTTTCTCAAGCTCGGCGATGATAATAGGCGTGGCAGTTT
>JBJTRD010000396.1:0-2819 GCA_046075945.1 Flavobacteriales bacterium | reverse complement strand
CTTCAATACATAGCCGGCTGTGCGGTTCTTTACCGCTACCTCTTTGGCGGCACGCTCTGTTGTTTTGCATGAGGGCAGTATGATTGTGAGGGCAGCTATAAACATGCACAACAGCCACCGTTGAGCATGGTGGGTGCCGTGATAACCTGGAGCTGTGTCCGCGTGTAATTGTTGTATGAAAGCCGCTGCCGTTGGCATCACTCAATATAACGTCGTTGGTTTATCTTTTCATTCACCTTGCTTCCGGCATTCGGCATGGAAGCAGCTTTTTGCCATTCAATCAACGCTTCATCAACGCGACCTAAATGAAACAATATGTCTCCCATGTGCTCATGCATGTCCGATGAAACTTCACCGTGTGCTATCGCCTTTTGCATCCATACCAGAGCTTCAGGATGTTTGCCCTGACGGAATAATACATATGCATACGTATCCTCAAACGATGCCATGCCGGGCTGCAACTCGTTGGAACGCGCAGAAAGGTTGGCAGCGCTATCGAGCTTGGCCTTGCGCAACGCGAGGTAGTATGCAAAGTTGTTCATCACAAACACATCGGAAGGATCGATGCGCAATGCCTCTTCAAATGCCGCATCCGATTTGTCGTATTGCTTCAGCGAATTGTATACTTCACCGAGCGACGCGTAAAAACGTTTCAACAATACCGGATTATCGACCACCAGTTCTTTTCCCGTTGCGAAAAATTCCGCGGCCTTTGAAGGGTTTTTCAATTGCTGCTGGGCAAGGCCATTGAAATAATAAAACTCCGGCACAAGCGGATACAATTCAAGCGCTTTTACCGCATCATTTGAAAGTAGTGTGAATTCGGAAAGTTCAGCTTCCAATTCGAGAACTTGCTTCCACAACATACTCATGGAAGCACCGAGTGCAATGGCCTGTTTGTATTTCTGTAACGCCTCCTTCAACTTGCCCTCACGCGATAGAAAATCGCCATACATCGCTGCAATTTTTGATTCAGCCGGATGTGTTTTTTCTGCAATTGCCAACAGCTCATACGCATCGGCCAATCGTTCCGGCAGCTGCTGTGTGAGGGCGTAATAACGCATCAAGACCATCACTTTTTGATCAACGGGGACATCGGTTGTTTCAAAAGCGAGCTTCAGTTCATCGTACGAGCGTTTTTCATTTCCTTGCGTCGCATAGTATTCGGAGAGCTGCCAGTGAACTTGTCCATTCGAGGGGTCGGCCTTCACCATTTTTTCAAGTGCCGCCGCGGCCTTGGTTTGTAAACCATAGCGCTGATAGAACTGTGCTGCCATGCCCCAGTAGCGGGCTTCATCGGGATAATGCTCTGCAAGATGCTCAAGTTCCTTTCCGGCCTTGTCGTATTCCTTCAGCTGCTCATAGAGCATTTGCTTTTGTATGCTCAGTTCTTCGTAAACGCCGGTTTTGCTTTCAAGGATATCGTAGGTTGTGATGGCATCCTGTTTTTTCTCGGCATAGAGCTGAGTTGAAGCAAGCTCATACAACATCTCATAATTGTCGGGACTCAAACGAACCACCTCTTTATATGCCTTGATGGCCGGTTCGTATTTGGCGAGGGCGCTGTATGATTGCGCGAGCAATTGCTGATACCAGGCATTTTCGGAATCGGTGGCTACACAGATTTTAGCTTCTTCCAATGCGCCCTTCGCATTGTTTTTTGTCTGTAATTCGATTTTCCCGACTTCATAATGTGCCGATGCTTGCTTGGGTTCAATTTTTATACACTCCTGAAAAAGCTCGTAGGCTTTTTCGGTATTGCCCTTGGCCTTTTCGAGCTGCGCCTGAAAAAAAACCTCCTGAAAACGTGTGTCGACTTGAGGGCGCAATTGTTCGGGCTCTACTTCGCCCGACTCACCGCGCTTGCCGCCGCCTTGCTTCGCAGATCTACAACCTACTAACAGCAGGATGGAGAGAAGAGCGTATATCGGAATTCTGATCACGTATTAATCCTTAATTACAGAATAATCTCCCAGGCTTAAATCGGATTGCTTTCCGTTGATGCGAGCGTGCGTGCCTATCATTGAATTGTGGATGTTGGCATGGTGGATATGTGCAGCAGGAAGTACAATACTGTTCTTTATTACAGTGCCTTCAACTACGGCGCCTTCACCGAGGGAAACACACGGACCCACCACACTGTTCTTGATGACCGCGCCTGCGCCTACATAGCACGGTTTGATGATTACACTATTTTCAATTTTCGCCTCTGTGCTCACCCAATCCTTATCGGCGTTGTAGCCCAAATATTTTGTGTTGGTGTCGACCATTGCGTCTTTGTTTCCACAGTCCATCCAGTCTTGCACGGCGCCCGGTGTAAACTGCGCGCCTTTCTTCACCATGTTGCGCAAGGCATCGGGCAGCTGATACTCGCCTCCGTTCATGATGTTATGCTCGATGAGGTATTGCAACTCATCGCGCAGCCTTTCTCCATCATTGAAGTAGTAGATACCAATCATGGCGAGATCGGAAATGAATTCTTGCGGCTTCTCCTTGAATTCGGTAATAACACCATCTGCGTTGAGCACCACCACACCGAACTGACGTGGGTCTTCAATTTTCTGCACCCATAAAACTCCATCTTTCGAAGTGTCGAGTTTGAAATCGGCGCGAAACAACGTATCTGCAAACGCCACGGTAACCGGACCTTTGAGTGCGCTCTGAGCACAAAGAATTGCGTGGGCCGTTCCGAGTGCCTTATCCTGATAATGAATGGTCCCTTTCGCTCCCAATGCTTCGGCCACCTGGATGAGGTGTCGCTCTACCTCTTCACCAAAGCGACCGACCACGTAGGCGATTTCTGTCACCTTCTGGTCGCT
>JBJTRD010000395.1:0-5502 GCA_046075945.1 Flavobacteriales bacterium | reverse complement strand
CTAAAGGCAAAAATTGCTTCTGCCATAAAAATTAAAAACCCCCGCAAGATTGCGGGGGTTTTTTATTCGTTGAATGATTCTACTGCGTCATTCGAGTTCTCAACTCAGCTTCAATTGCGTCCAGGAAATCCTCCGTGGTGAGGTAGTGCTCATCCTTGGTTTGATCGCCGTGAATGCAAACAGCCAAATCTTTGGTCATTTTTCCACTTTCAACTAAGTCGACACATACGTGTTCGAGGGTCTTCGAAAAGTTAGCAAGTTCAGCATTACCATCAAGCTTTGCGCGATGTGCCAGACCTTGGGTCCAAGCGAAAATGGACGCAATTGGATTCGTTGATGTCTTTTTGCCTTGCTGGTGTTGTCGATAGTGACGCGTCACGGTGCCATGTGCAGCCTCGGCTTCCATGGTTTTACCGTCGGGCGTAATTAATGCGGAAGTCATCAGCCCCAATGAACCAAAGCCTTGTGCAACAATGTCGCTTTGTACGTCGCCATCGTAATTCTTACATGCCCACACAAAACCGCCCTCACTTTTCAGGCAGTAGGCCACCATATCATCGATTAGACGATGCTCATAGGTGATACCCAACTCGGCGAATTTTGTTTTGAACTCTGCTTGATAAACTTCTTCGAAGATGTCTTTGAAACGACCGTCGTATGCTTTCAAAATTGTATTCTTGGAAGAGAAATACAAATTCCATTTACGCATGATAGCCTGATTGAAACAGCTGCGGGCAAAGCCATAGATGCTGTCATCGGTGTTGTACATGCTCAGAGCTACACCATCGCCATCGAAATTATAGACTTCCCACGATTTGGTTTCACCACCGTCTTCGGGGGTAAAGGTCATGGCAAGCTTACCTTTTCCTTTGATGACCGCATCGGTAGCGCGGTATTGATCGCCAAAAGCGTGACGCCCAATGTTGATGGGCTTATTCCAACCGGGAACCAGGCGGGGAATATTTTTACAGATAATCGGCTCGCGGAAAACAGTACCACCCACAATGTTACGAATGGTACCATTCGGGCTTTTCCACATTTTTTTCAAGCTGAATTCCTTTACGCGGGCTTCATCGGGCGTAATGGTGGCGCATTTAACCGCAACGTTGTACTTCAACGTTGCTTCTGCACTTTCCACTGTCACACGATCGTCTGTGGCATCGCGGTTTTCCATTCCTAAATCGAAATACTTAATATCCAATTCGAGGTACGGGAAAATCAACTTGTCCTTGATGAATTTCCAGATAATGCGGGTCATTTCGTCGCCATCCATCTCAACGATGGGGTTGGCTACCTTTATTTTATACATGGATTAAAACGGTTGTTCAAAAAGAATTAAGCGTGTTCGCGGGTGCTGAAGTAGAAAGCGCCTTCGATAAGTGCATTCTCATCGCTGTCGCTTCCGTGCACTGCATTGGCTGCAATGCTGGTAGCAAACATGCGGCGAATAGTGCCTTCTGCTGCTTTCTGTGGATCGGTAGCGCCGATAAGGGTGCGAAAATCTTCCACTGCATTGTCTTTAACCAGAATTGCCGCTACGATTGGGCCGCTGGTCATATAGTCTACAAGCTCTCCATAAAATGGGCGCTCCTTGTGTACTTCATAGAATTTGCCTGCTTCTTCTTTGCTCAGGCGTGTCCATTTCATCGCCTTGATGGTGAAGCCTGCTTCCAGGATTTTGTCGACGATTTTTCCGGTGTGTCCCGCTGCTGTAGCATCGGGTTTAATCATGGTAAAGGTTACTTTGCCAGCCATTGGTGTTAAGAATTTGTTTTTTGTGCCGCGAAAATAACGAATTTGAGGCATTGGAAGTGCCCTCGCATTTCATTTTCACCCTGGCCGTGTAGTGTGAGATGAATCGTATCTTCGCAAAAATTACGGCCATGACCATCTTGTCTCATCCTTCTACCTTCGCAGCTTCCATTATGGATTTGGAGGAAAAATATGGTGCCCACAACTACCATCCCCTGCCCGTAGTGCTCGATCGCGGAGAGGGCGTGTACGTCTGGGATGTGGATGGAAAACGGTATTACGATTTCCTTTCGGCCTATTCAGCGGTCAATCAGGGACACTGCCATCCGGTGATTACACAGGCCCTGATAGAACAGGCTTCCAAGCTGGCCCTCACAAGCAGAGCGTTTTACAACAGTTCCCTAGGTCCGTATGAAAAATACATTTGCGAATACTTTGGTTACGATCGGGTGCTCCCAATGAATACAGGTGCGGAAGGAGTGGAGACGGCAATCAAAATATGTCGCAAATGGGCCTATGAAAAAAAGGGCCTGGCGGAGAATAGCGCAAAGATTATTGTGTGCGAGCACAACTTTCACGGCCGCACAACCACCATCGTTTCCTTCTCAACTGATCCTGACTCAAAGGGGAATTTTGGTCCGTACGGTGGCGGTTTCATCACGATTCCCTACAACGATTTGGCAGCACTGGAGGTTGCGCTAACCGATCCGAATGTTGCGGGTTTTTTGGTTGAACCCATGCAAGGTGAAGCGGGTGTTGTGGTTCCCGATGAAGGGTACCTGAAGGGGGCTTATGAACGATGCAAAAAAGCGGGTGCTCTTTTTATTGCCGATGAAATTCAAACAGGTATTGCGCGCACCGGCCGTATGCTGGCATGTGACCATGAAGAATTCAAACCTGACGTACTGATTTTGGGTAAAGCACTGAGCGGCGGAATTTATCCGGTGAGCGCTGTGCTCGCTTCCGATGAAGTGATGCTTTGCATCCATCCCGGGCAGCATGGAAGCACCTACGGAGGGAATCCATTAGCAGCCAACGTTGCAGTAGCTGCTTTGGGTGTTGTGAAGGACGAAAAACTTGCGGAAAATGCGGAACGCATGGGACAGATTTTTCGGCGTGAGATGAATCGTATTATTGATTCAAATCCATTGATCAAGCTGGTTCGAGGCAAAGGTCTTTTGAATGCCATTGTCGTGAACGACACACCTGAAAGCAAGACTGCATGGAACCTATGCCTGGCGTTTGCTCAAAATGGATTGCTGGCAAAACCAACACACGGAAATATCATTCGCTTTGCCCCGCCTCTGGTCATCAATGAACAACAGCTGATGGAATGCGTTTCGATTATCGAAAAAACCATTGTTGAGTATTCTGAATCGACTTAGTATAGTTGAAGGTTGCAAGATGAAGGTTGTATGTTATTACGGTTACAGATTGGGCAAATGTGCGCTTTGATCAAGGAACTTCTCTTCCTAACTTTTAACCTTCAACTTGTAGTGTCCCCTGCAATCCTCTAATCCTACATTCCTACAATCCTATCCGCTCCTTTCCATTCAACTAATTTAGCGGTCTCTAATAGTTCTTTCGTAAAATGATAATTGTAGGTCAAACGCTGGTAAGTGAAGACTTGTTCGAGGAGCAGTTTGTCTGCGATTTAAACGCCTGCAAGGGTGCATGTTGTATTGAAGGCGAAAGCGGTGCCCCACTGGAGCAGGATGAGTTACTTCATATAGAAGAAAACCTCGACGCTGTTCGTCCGTTCATGCGTGAGGAAGGCATACGGGCACTCGAAGAAAAGGGTGCTTACACGGTCGACTCCGATGGTGATTTTGTAACATCACTCGTCGGAAATCATGGCGAGTGCGTTTTTGTAACATTCGATGAGAAGGGCATTGCCAAGTGCGCTTTGGAACAGGCCTACAACAGGGGTGTTACGAACTGGAAGAAGCCGATCTCCTGTCATTTATACCCTGTGCGTTTAGCCAATCTCACGGAATATGTGGCTGTAAATTACCATCGATGGCAAGTGTGTGAACCTGCCTGTGCATGCGGCAAAGCCTTGAAGGTGCCGGTGTTCCGGTTTTTGAAAGATCCGCTCACTCGCCGTTTTGGCGAGGCATGGTATGCCGATCTAGAGGAAGTGGCAAAACAGTGGAAGGCTCGCTAGCCTCGGCGATACGACGATTTTCAGATGTTCACGTTGAAGAGTTAATAGTTGGCCATTTGTGGTCAACAAGACGCCTCTTTTCAAACCTATTTTTCTTCCGAATTCGAATAAAAACGAATTAGAGGACGTTCGCTCGTTCAACTTTCAGCAATGAAGCAATTTTTAATACCCATCGTAGTGACATTCTTCCACTCGTTTTTGTGGGGGCAGGATGTATACACCATCAAACCATTGTTCGATCTGAACTCGAAAAGGAATGAACTTGCTTGTGTATTTGCGGAGGATAAGCTCATTGTATCGAGCACATTAGCATCTGACAAAAACGGCAAAGGAAAGAATTCCATTTTTGACTCGTCGTATTTGCTTTCGTGGTCGAGGGGCACCGATTTTTCAGATTGGACCGAGTCGAGCAGAACGTTCAAACGACTTTCTCGGGATGTACAATCGGTAACTTTCAATGCCCACGATTCGGTGGTGTATTTTTCTTCAGCCACTAATTACGACGGAGCATATGGCACTTCGAGAAAAATCTATTCCTCGCGTTGGAATGGCAAACGTTGGATGACACCGGTTGCTATGCCCATGAACGATTTCGTTTCTAATTATGAATCTCCATTTTATGAACCATCGCTGCACATGCTTATTTTCTCAAGCAACCGCTCAGGCGGTCAAGGCGGTATGGATATCTGGTATGTGGTGAAGACTGATTTTGGATGGAGCGATCCCGTGAATCTTGGGTTGGGCGTAAACACGCCATCCGACGAAATAGCTCCGACCTATCACAATGGGGATATTTACTATGCAACCAATACGGCCGATACATGGGGCGGGTTCGACATACGTAGAGCGATTGGAAAAAATCAATGGCGAACAGCGGTCGCTGAAGGTGCGCCTATTAACAGCGCTGCCGATGATATTCGTTTACTTTTTCTGAATGGTGATCGAGCAATTCTTACCTCCAGCCGTGCAGGTGGAATGGGAGGAAATGATTTGTACTTGATTACACGGGAAGCACGTGAAGATGAAAAACACACCATGACAGCTACGGTTGAGTGCGGTGGTCAGCCGCTTGCAGGCAGACAGTTGACCATCACGAACAGCGATCATGAAATTGTGAGCTATGCTGTTACGAACGCTCGAGGCGCACTGGATATTTCAGCACTGAAAATTGGTCAGGCGTATTCATTTATGATTGAAAAAGCAATGCAGGCTTCTTGCAATGAATGCATGCTTGTGCTGAGAGATGCGGAAGGCAATCGAATTAAGGAAGTACGATTTAACTCCAAGGGAATTGCTGAACTGGAATTGCTGCCGTTTAAGTTTAGCGATGTAAACCCGCTTGCCTTCGACGACGGAAGTTTACTCAATCTAAGTTTCGACGGTCAGTTGTATAAGGAGCAGCCCGGTGATATTGGCCGCGGTGAGCCCATCACTATTCTTAATTCAGTAGGAGAAGCGGTAGCTATCGCCTACACTAACGATGCAGGTAAGTTTCGTTTTACGAAGCTGAATCCTCAACTGAAGTATGTAATGCGCCTTTCGGATAGTACAAATGCAGCCCATGCAATCATCACCGACAAAGG